>CALPVM020000171.1 GCA_943327015.2 Akkermansia muciniphila | reverse complement strand
GCAATCCCGGCTCAGGGCGCATGGCAAACATGCGCAGCACACCCACATGACTGTGACCACCACCCACTAGCACCAGGTCACGCAGCACCGGTTGATGACTTGATTGCATTCAAATATTCCCAAAAGTACCTGAAAGAAACTCGCCCTTCAAGCATGGCACGATTTCAAGTTAAGATGGTAGCCCCTCTATTTTACAGGATCACATTGATGCCCACCTTGTTTTGGCCTTTAACCCGAGCTTACCTTTTATCCGGCATGATGGCCTTGCTAGCCGTATTTTCAGCCAGTGCACAAACCACATTGCGCATAACCACCATTCCTGAAGAAGCTGCTACAGAACAGATACGCAAGTTCACACCGCTGGCAAGCTACCTCGAAAAACAGTTGGGCATGAAAGTAGAGTTCACTCCGGTTACCGATTATCCGGCAGCAGTTGAGTCTTTGGTCAATAAAAAAGTAGATTTGGCATGGTTGGGTGGTTTTACCTTTGTACAGGCCAGCATCCGTTCGGGCGGTAAAGTTATTCCGCTGGCACAGCGCGAAGAAGATACGCGGTTTCAGTCGGTATTCATTGCCAAAACCAGCTCGCAAATTCAAAAATTGTCTGACATGAAGGGCAAGCAAGTCTCGTTCGGTTCGCAAAGCAGCACATCAGGCCACCTGATGCCACGCAGCTTTTTGTTACAAGCCGGCATTGACCCCGACCAAGACTTTAAGCGTGTAGCCTTTAGTGGCGCCCACGACGCCACCATTGCATCCGTAGTAAGCGGCAAGGTAGATGCAGCCGCACTGGACATTACCGTGTGGAAAAAGTTTGTTGCCGAAAACAAAGTAGACACACAGGCTGTGAACGTGTTTTACACCACCCCAACCTACTTTAACTACAACTGGTCGGTTCACGCCGACATGCCTGCAGCTTTACGTGAAAAGATCAAAGCTGCCTTGTTAGCGCTGAATCCGGCCACACCTGAACATGCAGAAATTTTAAAGCTCAACCGCGCTACCCGCTATGTTTCCACCACACCCGAAAATTACAAGGGTCTGGAGTCAGCCGCACGCAGTGCTGGTTTGCTCTAAAGCGGTATTAAACGCATGAATATCGACCTTCAGTCCTTGGAGGCTCGACACCCTGCAGCACCCTCAGGCGCTGCGCCTGCTCTGCGGATTAACAATCTGCAGTTGCAGGCTGGCGAGCAAGTGGCCGTGATTGGTCCTTCGGGGGCAGGCAAAACCACATTACTGCAGGTTATGGCCTGTGCACAGCGGCCAACACAGGGCATTTTGCAGTTAGCTGGACAAGACCCTTGGGGGTTGCCTGCACAACGTTTAAAGCAGCTGCGCGGCCAGCTTTTTATAGCGCCCCAAGTACCTCCTCTGCCACCGCGCCAACGGGTGGTTAACGCCGTATTGGCCGGGCGCTTACCTGCCATGGGCTTATGGACTAGCCTGCGCTCCTTGTTTTATCCGGTCGACATTCCGGCCGCACACGAGGCACTGGCGCATTTTGATCTGGCCGACAAACTGTTTGAGCGTGTTGACCGGCTATCTGGCGGAGAACGTCAGCGCGTGGGTTTAGCGCGTGCTTTACTCGCTCCGGCTAACTTATGGTTGATTGACGAACCCTTATCTGCACTCGACCCAACACGTGCCCGAATGGCCATTGCGTCATTGGTAGGTGTGGCGCGTCAACGTCAAACAACCCTGGTGGCATCTTTGCATCAAGTAGATATAGCTTTAGCACATTTTGAGAGGATTGTGGGTCTGCGCGATGGGCAATTGGTATTTGATTTGCCGTCAAACCAAGTCACACCAGAACTTCTAGCGCGTTTGTACAAGCAACACGAATACGAATTGCGCGGCGAAATTTTGGCTGTACCTGCCGAACTTGCAGCATTGTCTGACGCTGCACCGGTCATGATGCAATGTCGTTAATGGAATATTGATGCTGCAGCCACAAAGCCCTGCTGGATTAACTGCTCCAGAACGCGATCCGGCCTTTGCAGGTCGTGTTTTTTGGCTTATTTTTGGCTTGCTGCTGTTGTGGCCGCTGTGCGTAGCCACTGAATTTAGGATATGGGTGCTTTGGGACCCAGAAAACCGGCAAGTTACAGCACATTTTCTGCAAAGTTTCTGGCCGCTGGCGCTGCATAGCGAGTTTTTAAACATGGTGGCACGCGAAACCTGGCGTACCGTGGCTATGGCAACAGCAGGTGTTTCTTTGGCACTGGTATTAGCCATCCCTCTAAGCCTATTGGCGACCAGAGTGTTATCTTTATCCGCCTTATCAGGCCACATGGACCGCTGGCCAACCATAGTACGCGGCTGTGTGCGTGGGTTGCTGATTGTGCTGCGCAGCATACCGGAACTTATTTGGGCTTTAATATTTGTGCGTGTAGTGGGCTTGGGGCCTACCGCTGGGGTATTGGCCATTGCACTGACCTACGGCGGCATGTTGGGCAAAGTGTATGCCGAAATTCTGGAAAGTGGCGAAAGCCACGCCACCCATACCTTGATGCGCAACGGTAGCGGACGCTTACAGGCGTTTGTGTACGCATTACTTCCTAGCCATGCTGCAGAGCTGGCATCGTACACCGTGTACCGCTGGGAGTGTGCTATCCGCTCCTCGGTTGTATTGGGTTTTGTAGGTGCAGGCGGGCTGGGTCAGCAACTGGATAACTCCATGAAAATGTTCAACGGTGGCGAAGTGGCCACCCTACTGCTGGTGTTTGTAGCTTTGGTGGCACTGGCGGATCGTTTAAGCGCTTGGCTACGAAAGGCGCTGGCATGAAAACTGACCCACGCTATGCTTTGCCAGCATCTATGCTGAAGGCACGCTACAAAGCCTATTTATTCTCTTTTGTTGTGCTTGCACTGGTAATAGCGAGTTTTGTTTCGTTGGATTTGCAGTGGCAGTCATTTGCATCCATGGAAGCCGCAGGTAGCATGGGACGCTTTGTGGCAGAGTTCTTTCCGCCGGACTTTTCTCCTGTTTTTTTACGTAAAGTGGCTTGGGCAGCTTGGGAAACCCTTGCCATGTCTGCCTTGGGTACGGCGCTTGCTGCCGCGTTGGGACTGGTTTTGGCAATACCGGCTAGCCGAATGTCAGCCCAGGACTCAGCCTGGCTGCGTAGTCCCACCCGCTGGTTGCTGAATGCACTGCGCTCCATTCCTGAACTGGTGTGGGCTGCATTACTCTTAATCTCTGCCGGACTGGGCCCCATGGCGGGCACATTGGCGCTGGCCATGCATACCAGCGGTGTCCTTGGCCGCTTGTTTGCCGAGGCAATGGAGAACACCCCGGCCGGACCTGCTGCAGCGTTGCGTGTGCAAGGTGTCGGTGGATTGCGAGTTTTTGCTTATGCCACCTTGCCACAGGTTTTACCGCAACTTATAAGTTATACGCTTTACCGTTGGGAAAACAACATTCGTGCTGCCGCTGTTTTAGGTGTAGTTGGCGCCGGTGGGCTGGGACAGATGCTGTCGTTTCATATGGGGCTTTTCCATATGCATAAAACTGCCACTCTGTTAGCCGCCATACTGTTGATGGTGGCCTGTGTGGATGCGCTTAGTTTTGCAGTACGCCTAAAACTCACAAAGTAAGTTTATATTGATGTGTTTGTGGGATATTACGGGCCTGCAACGTAGGGCTATTATTTAAGAGACTGCTGCTCTACCAACTTAGCTAAGTATCCATATTGAAAGACCAATATGGTGGGACGTGCGGGAGTCGAACCCACGACAAACGGATTAAAAGTCCGCTGCTCTACCAACTGAGCTAACGTCCCAACAAGAAATTTATTAACCTCTTGTGTAGCCCTCAATTATAGCGTCAAAATTTAGCTTTTCAAAAAGAATTTTGAGAAATTTTATCCATTACCCAGCCAGCAGCGCACATGCCAAAGGTGGCTGTGACTGTCACTAAGGATCCATATCCATGACAATTGAGCGAACCATCCGTTTGCGCAGAGCAAACATCACCTGGTTGCTTTACAGCTTCATCACTGAATACACAGCTAACCCGTATCTTTTTGCCACCCTGAGGCGCACGATGGTGCTTACGCAATTGGTAGCGTACCTGCGAAAGTAAGGGATCATGTGTAACATCACTTAGATCAGCAATTTTTACCTGGTGGGCAAAACGTTTACCTCCCGCTGCACCTACGGTGATAAAAAAAACGTTTGATGTGCGCGCCCAATGGGCCATGATGGTTTTGGACTTAACCTGATCACAGGCATCTATAACTGCATCCACAGAGTCGGGTAACAGCGACAACCAATTATCTGGTTCCACAAAGGCATCAACACAATTAACAACGCAAGTTGGATTAATAAGCCATATTCTTTGTTGCATGGCCAGTACTTTGGCCATACCTAAAGTGTTGGTATGTGCGTGAATTTGTCTATTGACGTTAGACTCAGAAACATGATCTAAGTCAATCAGAGTTAAACGCCCTACCCCACTTCGTGCCAAAGCTTCGGCAACCCACGAACCAACACCACCAATACCAACTACCACTACATGGGACGATTGCACTTTTTGTGCTGGATCTGCACCATACAAGCGGGACAGACCAGAAAATCGACGTTTAAAGTCAATTTCCTCAAATACAGGGATAGAACTATCAGGCAATGACACTCTGTTAGCCAGATTACTTAAAACGGGTCAATCTATCACGGGCAGCATCTGCCGCTTCAGAATCTGGATATGTACTAATGAGCGTTTCCCATGTTTTACGTGCAGATTTCACGTCTTTCATTTCAACCTGACAATTGGCTACAGCAAGCATTGCCTCTGGTGCACGAACATGGTCTGTAGAAATATTTCTAAAACTACCAATAGCTTCTTTGTACTCTTTATTGGCATACTGTGCGTTTCCAAGCCAAAACATTGCGGAAGGGCGATAACCGGATTTTCCGTAATGCCCTAAAAACACATTGAACAATCTGCTGGCAGCAGCAAAATCTCCGCTTCTAAAAACATTGAGAGCCTCGTCAAACTCCCGGGTTTCCTCCACTGAAGCTAAAAAATCCTGTCCATCTATGGTTACTTTGGAAGGCTCCAAGTTTCGAATACGATCCTGCAAGCTTTGGGTAGAGTTTTTGTATTTACGTTGAACCTCTGCAATTTCACGCAACAATTGCTCATACTGACCCCGAAGTTTTTCAACTTCCGAACGTGAAGCATTAAGTTGATTTTGAAGATCAATCATTCCCCTGCGAATAGTGGTATTTTCTTCAGAGAGTCTTTTCGTATCTTCAGAGAATCTTTTTGCATCCTCTACCCGCTTAGCTTCGTGCTCTTGGTTGGACTGCTCTATTTTTTGACGCAAATCCAAAATAGCCTTACGTGCTTCCTCGTCATCAAACAATCCTGCAGAAGCAGCGCCCATTGACATCGAAAGAGCCAACCCAACAAAGCTGCGTTTTACAAAATAATCAGAAAAAGAATGGGTCATGATTAACGGTAATTGATAACAGCACGCCGATTTTTGGCCATTGAATCCTCAGAAGTGCCCGTTGAAGCGGGCTTCTCTTTACCAAAACTAACAGCTTCCATTTGGGAGTC
>CALPVM020000170.1 GCA_943327015.2 Akkermansia muciniphila | reverse complement strand
TGCTGGCATTCGTGAGCTGCAGGCCGCCAAGGTGGGTGACACCATTACTCTGATCAAACCCGGAACAGGGGGTGCGGCTTTTACTGCTACAGATCCCTTACCCGGCTTTAAAGAAATTCAGCCCCAAGTGTTTGCCGGCTTGTACCCTACTGAGGCCAACCAGTACGAAGGTCTGCGTGACAGCTTGGAAAAGCTCAAACTCAACGATTCATCCTTGCACTACGAGCCAGAAGTATCCCAGGCGCTGGGTTTTGGTTTTCGCTGTGGATTTTTGGGTTTGTTGCACATGGAAATTGTGCAAGAGCGCCTGGAGCGCGAATTTGACCAAGATTTGATTACCACTGCGCCCAGCGTGGTGTACCAAGTGGTACAGGCTGATGGTGAAGTTCGCATGGTGGAAAATCCTTCCAAAATGCCAGAGCAGGGCCGGTTAGATGAGGTTCGTGAGCCTATCGTAACTGTTCATCTGTATATGCCCCAAGAATACGTGGGTGCGGTGATGACGCTGGCCAACCAGAAGCGTGGCGTACAGATCAACATGGCTTACCATGGCCGGCAAGTAATGCTTACCTATGACATGCCGTTGGGCGAAATCGTGCTCGACTTCTTTGACAAGCTTAAAAGTGTGAGCCGGGGCTATGCCTCTATGGACTACGAATTCAAAGAATACCGCACAGCCGATGTGGTAAAGGTTGATATTTTGCTGAATGGCGAAAAAGTAGATGCCTTGTCCATTATTGTGCATCGGTCTCAGGCAACCTACCGTGGCCGTGCGGTGGTCACCAAGATGCGTGAAATCATCTCGCGCCAGATGTACGACGTGGCGATTCAGGCTGCCATTGGTTCTAACATTATTGCGCGCGAAACCATCAAAGCACTGCGTAAAAACGTGCTGGCCAAGTGTTATGGCGGTGATATTTCCCGCAAACGCAAACTGCTGGAAAAGCAAAAAGCAGGTAAAAAGCGTATGAAACAGATTGGCTCTGTCGAAGTCCCCCAAGAGGCTTTCTTGGCTATTTTGCAGGTGGAAGATTGATGCAGGCAATTACCTCGGTTATTTTGGCAGCCTTTGGCGTGTACGCTGCATCATGGTATTTGGGCATGGTAGAAGGCAACTTTGCGCTTATGCTTTTTTTAGCAACTTGCGTGACTGGCGTTTACTGGGTGGCCGAGCGCCTGTACTTTTTGCCACAGCGTCAAAAGGCGGCAGATTTGCTGGAAGCGCAAGACGTACAACGTCGTGCTGAACTCGATAAATTGGGCATCATTCAGGAAAATGTTGACATAGTAAAGGCCAAAGAGCGCGTATTGGCGCAACCCTGGTGGTTGGACTGGACGGCCGGTCTGTTCCCTGTGATTATTGTGGTTTTTTTGTTACGTTCATTTCTGTTTGAGCCATTCAAAATTCCATCCGGCTCTATGATTCCAACGCTGCACATTGGTGACCTTATTTTGGTAAATAAGTTTCATTATGGTGTGCGATTGCCGGTTATTAACCGCAAAATTACCGAAGGCAATGCACCCGCGCGGGGTGATGTGATGGTGTTTCGTTACCCACCCAAGCCAAGCCTTGATTACATCAAGCGCGTGGTCGGTGTGCCGGGAGATGAAGTGGCCTATCTGAACAAGCGGCTGACCGTTAACGGGCAGCCTGTGCCAACAAACCAACTACCAGATTTTTTTGATGAAGACGCTATGCGTTATTTCAAGCAACTGGAAGAAGATGTAGGCACAAAAAAATACCATATCTTAAATGACGACGACCGGCCGGCATTCATTCCTGGAGCCGATGACTTTGCGGGCCGGGATGGGTGCCGTTACTCCATTGAAGGCGTGGTGTGTAAAGTCCCTGCGGGACACTACTTCATGATGGGAGACAACCGCGATAACTCTTTAGATTCACGTTATTGGGGCTTTGTTCCCGACCAAAACATTGTTGGTAAAGCATTTTTTGTTTGGATGAATTTTGGCAACATCAAGCGCATAGGCGCGTTTGATTGATGTTTTTTCTACGGCTTTCACGGAGATTTATTAATGGCGGTACAGCTTAAATCCAGACAAACTGGCATGTCCTTTATGGGTATTGTGTTGGTAGGCGCGTTGTTGGTATCTGCCTTTGCTGTTTTTTTGCAACTCATGCCGGTGATGTCGGAGCATAGTTCGGTCAAGTCAGCAGTCAAAAAAGCAGCACTCGCACCGACCGCCACCGATGCGCGGGCAGCTTTCGATAAAATTGCAGCCATTGAAAACATCAAATCTATCAATTCGGCTGAACTTGATATTTCATCCAACGGTAGTTCCAGCCTGATTAAGTATGCCTACCAGTCAGAAATTCATCTGGCTGGACCGGCGTACTTGACCATGAAGTACAGCGGACAATCCAACTAAGGTGGCCTCTGATTTGCAAGTGTTGCAGCAGCGGTTGCAGCACACCTTTACCCAACACGCATTGCTGCAGCGGGCGCTCACACATCGCAGCTTTTCTGCACAGCACTATGAGCGCCTGGAGTTCTTAGGAGACTCTGTGCTTAACTTAGCGGTTTCCGATTTGCTCTATAACCGTTTAGGTACTTTGCCCGAAGGCGATTTGTCACGCATTCGTGCCAACTTGGTCAGGCAAGATACACTACACCAATTAGCCGAAAAACTCCTGCTGTCTGCGCATATCAAGTTGGGGGAGGGTGAGCTTCGCTCCGGTGGTAAAAACCGCCCCTCTATCTTGGCCGATGTGGTTGAGGCGCTGATTGGTGCGGTGTATCTGGATGCTGGTTATGCCAAAGCGCAAGCGTTGGTGCTTCGTTTGTATGAGGGTGTAGACATCAATCCGCAAATGCAGGCCATGGTTAAAGATGCCAAAACTGCGTTGCAAGAGTGGCTGCAAGGCCGCAAAATGAAGGTTCCGGTTTATACCGTGGTTGCCACCCAAGGTGCTGCACATCAGCAGTCATTTGACGTGGACTGTGAAATTTCTGAATGGGGCTTGAAAGAGCGTGGCACCGGTATTTCCCGCCGAACGGCGGAACAAGCAGCAGCAACACTGATGCTGGAAAAAATCAAAACAAAGGTTTGAATGTGACTACTCCTGACGTGCCAGAGGCACTCTCCGCCGCTACATCTGCACAACGCTGTGGCTTGGTTGCCATTGTTGGTAAGCCCAATGTCGGTAAATCGACTCTGCTCAATGCTTTGGTTGGGCAAAAAATTAGCATTACCTCGCGCAAAGCGCAAACAACCCGTCACCGTATTACGGGTATGCGTACCCAGGGTGCAACCCAGTTTGTATTTGTGGATACGCCCGGTTTTCAAACGCGGCATAACAACGCCCTGAATCGCGCACTGAATAAAACCGTGATGGGTGCAGTGGGTGATGTTGATTTGATTGTGTTTGTAGTAGAGGCCGGACGCTTTAATCAAGCCGATGCCAAAGTGTTGGATTTGCTAAGCAAAGAAGTCCCCATTCTGCTGGTAGCTAACAAGTTGGATATGGTGAACCGCCGCGCAGATATTGCCCCTTGGTTGCAAGAAATGCAGCAACGCCATGCTTTTGCTGAGTTTGTGCCGATGTCTGCTAAAACGCCGAAAGATATTGAACGCCTGCTTGGCATTTGCGAAAAATACTTGTCCGAGCAAGCATGGTGGTACGACGCAGACGAGTTAACCGACCGCAGCGAAAAGTTCTTGGCCAGTGAAACCGTGCGCGAAAAACTGTTCCGTTTAACCGGTGACGAGTTGCCTTACACATCAACCGTGGTGATAGATAAGTTTGAAGAAGAAGCCGGCAGGGGCAGCCAGAAAAGGCTGGTGCGCATTGCTGCCACCATTGTGGTAGAGCGTGAAGGACATAAAGCCATGGTCATCGGCGACAAGGGCGAACGCATTAAACGCATTGGTACCGAAACCCGAGTTGAGCTGGAAAAACTTATGGATGCCAAAGTGTTTATTGAGTTATGGGTCAAGGTGCGCTCTGGCTGGGCCGATGACGAGGCGCGGGTGCGCTCCTTCGGTTACGAATAAAGCCCCCGAGTTGTGGCTGCACAGCGTATTTCTGACGAACCAGCCTATGTGCTGCACCGCTACGACTGGAGCGAGTCCAGCCTGATTCTGGAAGTGTTTACCCGCCATCACGGGCGTATTGCGCTCGTGGCTAAAGGTGCCAAAAAACCCACCTCGAGTTTTCGCCCGATTTTGCTGCCCTTACAAATGCTGCACCTGGCTTTTGGCGGGGAGGGTGACATCCGTACCCTCAAAAGTGCCGAATGGCAGGGCGGCCATGTCATGCCCAGTGGCGATGCACTACTTTCTGGTTACTACCTGAATGAGCTGCTATTGACGCTATTGGCGCGGGATGACCCCCATGCCCGTTTGTTTGACGTATACCACCACGTGGTCAAAATTATTGCGGGTGAGCATGGCGAGGTATTGCAAACAGCGCTACGAACGTTCGAGTTGCTGTTGCTGCGCGAGGTCGGTTTTTTGCCACGCTTGGATGTGCAAACACTCACCTTTGCTGCCCTGCAAGCCGATGGTCGCTATGTGTTGGTGCCTGACGGCGGCATTCGCTTGGCGCATGAGGATGATCGCATGGCATTAACGGGTTCGCAGTGGTGTGCATTACAGTCTGCTGTGACTGATGGGGCTCCTTTTACCACTACCTTACGTGCATGCTCAGTGGTTGCATCCGAACTAAAACCCCAATTGCGAGCCATGCTGCACCACCACTGTGGAGTAAAAACCTTGCGTACCCGCAAAATGATGATGGAAATTCAAAGCCTATGAACTCTCAACACCGCACAGCGCTGTCAGTGAACTTGAATAAAGTAGCTTTGGTGCGTAACACACGCCATTTGGGAATACCCAGTGTCACCCGTGCTGCTACCCTGTGTTTACAAGCTGGGGCATCCGGCATTACAGTGCACCCACGGCCCGATGCACGCCATATCCGCGCTGATGACGTGCGCGATCTGGCCACACTCATGCAAGACTGGCCGGACAGGGAATTTAACGTAGAAGGCAACCCGTTTCATAACTTGATGGATTGCGTACATGATTTGCATAAGCGGGGGTTGCCGGTGCATCAGGTCACATTTGTGCCCGATGGTGAAGGCCAATTTACCAGCGATCATGGCTGGAGTTTTCCGGCAGATGCAGAACGATTGCGCCCCTGCATTGACCAAGCCCATGCCTTGGGCTTGCGTGTGAGCTTGTTTATGGATGCTGAACCCAACGCCATGCCTGCTGCGAAGGCTGTAGGTGCAGACCGGATTGAACTGTATACCGAACCCTACGCTGCAGCATGGGGTTCTCCGCAGCAGAGCATCCAATTGCAACGTTTTGCAGCCGCAGCACAAGCGGCTATGGATGCTGGTTTGGGTGTTAATGCAGGGCATGACTTAAACCGTGACAACCTGCGCGCGTTTGTGCAAACCGTACCCGGAGTGCAAGAAGTATCGATTGGCCATGCTTTAATAGCCGATGCATTGGAGCTGGGTTATAGCGCTACCGTACAAGCCTACCTGGATTGCCTGAAAGCGTAACAACAACATGATTTTTGGCATTGGCACCGATATTTGCGATG
>CALPVM020000169.1 GCA_943327015.2 Akkermansia muciniphila | reverse complement strand
TACATCTATAAGCTATGGTTTTTTTAACTCCATAGGGCTAATCATGTACGCATCTTCTGTCATTCTTTTGAGCCGTAGAACCATTTTTGCAGCAGCATTGGTAGCCACCATGGCGGGCTGTGCCAGCACAAACAAACCTAGCGATTTAGCCGATACACTTGGCAAAAAGCCTGAATTAAGCACTCTCAACGGTTTAGTTACCAAAGCAGGTTTGACGGATACACTCAAAGCAGCAGGTCCTTTAACGGTGTTTGCGCCCACCAATGACGCATTCAAAGCAGTACCAGCCAAGACCATGGACGACCTGGCCAAGAACCCAGACCAGCTGAAATCTGTACTCACATACCACGTTATTGCGGGTAAAGTGATGGCTGCAGAAGTTAAAAACAGCAAAGTCAAAACCGTTCAAGGTGCCACCATTGAAGTATCTAAAGCCGGTGACATGGTTACGGTAGAAAACGCATTGGTTACGCAAGCTGACGTTGAAGCTACCAACGGTGTCATCCATGTGGTGGACACCGTGCTATTGCCCCCAGCTCCCAAAAAATAAAAGCTCTCACTGACAGAGCTTTTCCGGCCGTTTTTTTAAGGACTGCAGCATTTTCGTACCCAATTGCGGGTGGCGGTGATATGCTCAGTCCTTTTTATATTGATAAGAAATTTTGGAATCGATGCAAACCGGAAACCGCATTGCTGCTGTTGATTTAGGTTCAAACAGCTTTCGCCTTGAAATTGGGCGCATAGACCATGGCGAATTTCGCCGAACAGAATATATTAAGGAAACCGTGCGTCAGGGCGGTGGTCTGGACGAAGATCGCAACCTCACACAAGATGCGATGCAAGCGGGTTGGGACTGTCTGGCGCGCTTTGGAGAGCGTCTTGCCGGATTCAAGCCCGAAGAAGTACGTGCTGTAGCCACCCAAACTCTGCGAGAAGCGCGTAACCGCGATATTTTTTTGCAACGTGCCAATGCAATTCTGGGTTTCCCGATTGACGTGATTTCAGGTCGTGAAGAAGCACGGCTCATTTACCAAGGTGTGTCTCATTTGCTGCCCGATGGTGCTGAGCGTAGGCTGGTGATTGATATTGGAGGCCGCTCAACCGAATTGATTCTGGGCGAGGGGCGTCAATCCAAAATTATGGAATCTTTTAGGGTGGGGAGTATTGCTTGGTCTAAGCGCTATTTTGCGGATGGCATTTTCTCTAAAAAAGCATTTGAAATGGCAGAAATTGCCGCCAAAGCGGTTCTGGACGAAGCTCTTGATGCCTACCGACCCGACCTGTGGGACATGACCTACGGATCTGCCGGCACTGTAGGTGCTATCGGTGACGTGCTGGTGGCCGCTGGCTGGCCAACAGGCAGCATCACGCAAGAGGGCTTGGACTGGATTTTGGAACGTTTGGTGACGGCGCAAAGCATTGATCGCTTGCGTATCAATGGCATGCGGGAAGATCGCAAGGCCATTATTGGCGGCGGTGTAAGTGTTATGCGCGCGGTTTTTAGCTTGCTCAACATCAAAACGATGCACCTTGCAACCGGTGGTTTACGGCATGGTCTGATTTGCGATATTTTGGGAACCTCAGGCAATGATGGTGATTTGCGTACCAAGAGCGTGCAACGTTTGGCTAGCAAGTTCAGTGTAGACACCACCCACGGTAAGCGGGTAAGCTCCGTAGCAACCCAACTGTTTCGCCAACTGGTGCCTGCCACCACCCCACCACTGGCCTTGGAAGACGACCGCCTGTTGCGTAAGCTTACATGGGCGGCCGAATTGCATGAAATTGGCAGCCATATTTCACACAGCGATTACCACAAGCACGGTGCCTACATTTTGGCCAATGCCGATGTAATGGGTTTCTCCATATCAGAATTGCAACGCCTAAGTTTGCTGGTGTTGGGTCATCGTGGCAAGTTACGCAAAATTGAAACCTCATTGGGCGATGAGGAGCTGGTAATGCAATTGCTGGCTTTACGCGTGGCCGTATTGCTATGCCATGCCCGACGCGACCCCGACCTGCAAGGGATGGCATTACAGCGCGTTGAGGGTCAGCCACGGCAGCTACGCATCAGCTGCCGTAGCGAATGGGCCGGCCAGTTTCCACAGTCTGCACATTTGCTGCGCGAAGAAGTACTAGCCTGGCAAAAGACCCCTTGGACTTTGGAGCTTAGCGGAATTTAAACCAGCCCATCACGGTATTCGCACACGCCTCCAGCCAGTTTGGCATTGTGCTTGGCCATGGCTGCCAAATTGGCAACTTCTTCGGCACGCGTGTATTTGTGGGTGTCTATGGCAACCGCACCAATGGATACTGTGGTGCAAGGAAAAAACCGCATAACACCATGGCGGTCTTCTGCCTCGATACCTCCGCGCGTGCGTGCCTCGTCGTCAAACATGGCCAATGCGCGCTCAGCGAACTCAGTGACAATGCGTTGACTGCGTTCGCGCCAATCGTGGCTTTGAAACAGAAATATAAAGTCGTCGCCGCCCACATGCCCTAAAAAGTCGCGCTGAGAGTCGCAATGCTCCATAGCTATGCGAGCCAGCAAGCGGATCATCTCGTCGCCACGCCAGTAACCATAGTGGTCGTTGTAGGGCTTGAAATTATTCAGGTCGGCATAACAGGCTACAAAGGGTACTTTCTTTTTCATCAGCCGCTCCATGTGCTGGCTAATGGGAATGTTACCAGGCAAAAACGTCAACGGGTTGGCATGGCGAGCCGCTTCGATGCGCATCTCGGTGACAGAACGTACCAGTTGGTCGCCGGTTCCTATGCCTATGTATTTGCCGTTGTCGGTGGCTATAAAGCCATCACTCAGGTAGCGCTGGTCTTGCGAGGTCAGAATTCCGACCAGTTCATCCACGCTGTGGTTGCGCTCTACGATTCTTGGCTCGAAATTAATATGGCTTCTGCACGACTTACGCCCCCATACTTCGCGGTAATAGAGCTTGCTGAACTCGTTCATAAACTGAACGCGATTGATAATTCCCGCAGGTTTATCGCCCGACAACACGGCTACCGCATGGAGTGATGCATCTTGCGCGAATAGCTCAGCCAGCTCATCGTTACAGGTGTCTACGGTTACTGTGGGTGCGTGTAATAACGACAAACTCCGCAAGTGGCCGCCCTGGGATGATCGGCTTAGCTCAGGAAACACCGCCACCTGACGCTCAAAAATTGTTTGGCGCACCAGATCGCTGACGTGTTGCAACGGTTGGCGGGATGGATAGCCTATGAAGTAGCCCTGCCCGTAGGTAATGCCCAAGTCGCGCAGAACGCGCAAGTCGGCAATATCTTCGATTCCCTCTGCAACCAGTGAGGTGCCGAACACATCCGCAATTTGCTGCAAAGCCTGAATGGTTTTGAGCTTGTTGCCATTGGTACTTACATCTTTAATAAAGTACTTGTCGATTTTCACTATTTCGGGTTTGAGCTCCGACCACAAGCGCAGGCTGGAGCGGCCATCGCCAAAGTCGTCCAGCGCTAACGCAACGCCAACAGAACGCAACTGGTTGGCAACTTCTAGCAATTGGTCTAAATTGTCTAGCCGTTCATGTTCGGTTAACTCCAGCACAATCATGCGGGTTTTTAGTTGCAATTTGGCTATCCAGTCCAGCAATGCATTTTTTCCATTTTGTACAAACGCATGGGTTAAAGCGTTGGCACTGATGTTGAGATAAAGCCGCCCGGGTGTATCCATGTGGCTCCAGGCTTGCATGGCTGTGGTAACACAAGCACTCTCAAACTCGTAGCTCAGGGATTCACGTTCTGCTTCACGAAACAGTGCATCCGGTGTGTGCATTGGCGTGCCCTGTGGCCCGCGAATCAATGACTCGTGGGCATAAACACTGGCATCCGCCAAGTTGATGATGGGCTGAAACACAGGGTATATGCTGCCATTGAGCAGTACCTGCGCTAAAGAGTGATGACCCCGAGGTATGAACATAATGGGCGAAGCGCTTTTAAAGGCTAGGGTGTGCATATGGCGAAATTCAGTCTGGTTGTTGTAAGTCTAGAAACGAACCATGACAAGGCTGTGACATTTGTGCCCTTGTAGCCAGTGGAAATTAGTGATTTACCTCAAGTTTGTTAGTCAATCGAATTGACCATAACGATACAAATAATATAAACTATATAAATGTTTTACTTGAGGATTACCCCATGAGCACCAGCACCACCGCCAACGACACCACACCGGCAAAAACCGCTGCAAAAACAGCGGCCAAGCGCCCTGCCCGCACCAGATCCACTACAGTCAAAAGCCCATCTGCCAAAGCTGTCACTGTAGCGCCAGCAGTGACGTCAGCCACGCCAGTGCCGGCACAGGAAAAAGCCAGCAAAGCCAAAAAACCAAAAATGGTGCGCGACAGCTTTACTTTTCCCAAAGCTGAATACACCGTACTGCAGGAGCTCAAAGACAGAAGCAACCAACTTGCCAGCCCGGCCAAAAAAACGGAATTACTCCGAGCCGGAATTAAAGCCTTGGCTGCTTTGAGCGATGACGATTTTTTAAAGGCGATCCAGTCGGTTCCCAGTCTAAAAACCGGCAGACCCTCAAAAAATATTGCGGAATAAGGCCCGGTCTAAAGCAAATCTGGTGTTTGCACCGACATGACAACGGTTTGACCGTTGTCATCGCGCTGGCGGTAACGCAACCACCAGACCGAGCCTTTTTTGACCGATATAGCATGACCCGGCATTCCCAACAGGCGGGCTATGGTGTCGCCCATAGTAGGCTGGTGTCCTACCACCAACACACTTCCTTTGGCGTGGGGCCACTGCACAAGCTCCAGCAATTGATCGCTATTACTCAAGGGTGCTAACAAAGGGCTGGTTTTATATTTGCGTTGCAGCGCTTGCACGGTTTGCTCGGTGCGCACGGCTGGACTGCTGTAAATGCGCGTACCATCAATCAAAAAGCGGTTTAACCAATCAGCCATGCGTGCAGCCTGCCGCTCCCCACGAGGGGTAAGGGTGCGCAACATGTCGTCGCCAACCAAATCAACATCAATGGCCTCAGCATGGCGCCATAAAATCAAATCCATAGTGTCAGACTCCACGCTCTACCTTGTCGCCACGTAAATAACGGTTCATGAGTGCAGATTGGGCTGAAACCATAGTGGTTTTAGACTCTGCACGGCAACGGGTATAAGCACCATCGGGTCCGAGTTCCCACGCATCTACACTGTCGTGCATATAAGCAGTTAGGCATTCTTCTACCAAACGCTGACGCTGCACCGGGTCGGTTACCGGCCAGGCCAGTTCTACACGTCGCATCATGTTACGGCTCATCCAGTCAGCGCTTGAAAGGTAGAGATCTTCTTCCTGATCGACACAAAAATAAAAGACGCGAGAGTGTTCCAAGAAGCGCCCGATAATGGAGCGTACCCGTATGTTGTCGGTCAGTCCTTTAACTTGCGCCGGAAGCATGCAAGCACCACGCACAATCAAATCGATTTTTACGCCCTGTTGTCCTGCTAGCATCA
This sequence comes from Akkermansia muciniphila, assembly GCA_943327015.2. GTDB lineage: Bacteria > Pseudomonadota > Gammaproteobacteria > Burkholderiales > Burkholderiaceae_C > Allorhodoferax. Next base: position 193 of record CALPVM020000169.1, on the reverse strand, counting down.
GTGCCTGAATCAGTTTTTCGTCAGTGAGCGCATTCATTTTGAGTGCAATCCGGGCTTGCTGGCCTTTGGCAGCTGCAGCGGCCAGCACATTGATTTTGGCAATCATTTTGCTATGCAACTGAAACGGCGCCATCCACAGTTTTTGCAAACGGGGCAACCTGCTTTGGCTGGCGAGGTTGACAAACACATGGTC
>CALPVM020000168.1 GCA_943327015.2 Akkermansia muciniphila | reverse complement strand
CATTTACGCCTAAAATCGCACCTCTGCTGCCTAATTCTGTGACTGGAGCCTCTGCATGACCGCCGCCTTGCCATCTACACCGCCCGCATCACCCCATGTGATGAACACCTATGGCCGTTTACCCATTGCTCTATCGCACGGGCAAGGTTGCCGCGTGTGGGACACTAACGGCAAAGAATACTTGGACGCACTAGGCGGCATTGCTGTCAATACCTTGGGGCACAACCACCCCAAGCTGGTGCCTGCTTTGCAGCATCAACTCACGCAACTGATTCATACCTCCAACTACTACCATATTCCACACCAGGAGGCACTGGCTGCCAAGCTGGTAGAGTTATCGGGCATGACCAATGTGTTTTTCTGCTCCACCGGTTTAGAGGCCAACGAAGCAGCCCTAAAACTGGCACGCAAGTTTGGTCACGACAAGGGCATTGAGCGCCCTGAGGTGGTGGTGTACGAGCGCGCTTTTCATGGCCGTTCTATCGCCACACTCAGTGCTACCGGCAACCCCAAGGTGCAGGCCGGATTTGGCCCCTTGGTGGAGGGTTTTATCCGTGTGCCCATTAATAACATCGACGCACTCAAAGCCGCCACCGCCAACAACCCGAACGTAGTGGCCGTGTTTTTTGAAGCTATTCAGGGTGAAGGCGGTGTTAACCCAATGGACAAAGACTACCTTCGCGACGTACGTGCTTTGTGCGACGCACAAGACTGGCTGCTGATGATTGACGAAGTGCAATGCGGCATGGGGCGCACCGGCAAATGGTTTGCGCACCAATGGGCCGGCATTGTGCCGGATGTAATGCCATTGGCCAAAGGTTTAGGCTCTGGTGTGCCCGTGGGCGCAGTGGTGGCTGGCCCGAAAGCTGCGCATATTTTTGCTCCGGGCAACCACGGCTCCACCTTTGGTGGCAACCCGCTTTCCATGCGGGCGGGTGTGGAGACCATCCGCATTATGGAAGAAGACTGTTTACTGTCGAATGCAGCCAATGTAGGTGCATATCTGAAAGCTGCGCTACAAAACGCCTTGGCTGCAGAGCTAACCAGCGGTACCGTAAAAGAAGTGCGCGGTCAGGGCTTGATGCTGGGCATTGACCTTAGCCGCCCCTGTGGCGAACTGGTGCAAATTTGTGCCAACAACGGATTGCTGGTGAGCGTTACCGCTGACAGCGTGGTGCGCATGGTGCCGCCACTGATTTTGAGCATGCAGGAAGCAGACGAGATTGTGCGTATTTTGTGCCCGCTGATTAAAACCTTTCTGAGCGCCAGCGCGTAAGTTAACCCATGCAACACTACCTGCAATTTAACGACCTGAGTGCGCAAGATACGCTCTATATTCTGGAGCGTGCCGCCATCATCAAGCAAAAGTTCAAGGCTTACGAAAAATACCGCCCGCTGGTAGACCGTACACTGGCCATGATTTTTGAAAAAGCCTCTACCCGCACACGGGTGAGCTTTGAGGCTGGCATGTACCAAATGGGTGGCAGTGTAGTGCACCTCACCACCGGCGACAGCCAACTAGGCCGCGCTGAGCCGATTGAAGACAGCGCCAAGGTCATTAGCCGCATGGTCGATTTGGTGATGATTCGCACCTATGAGCAAACCAAGATCGAGGCATTTGCTGCCCACTCGCGTGTGCCGGTCATTAACGGCTTAACCAACGAATTTCACCCCTGCCAGATTTTGGCCGACATATTTACCTTTATGGAGCACCGTGGCTCCATTGCCGGCAAAACCGTGGCATGGGTGGGTGACGGCAACAACATGGCCAACACCTGGTTGCAAGCTGCTGCCCTGCTGGGCTTTCACCTGCGGGTGAGCACGCCCAGCGGTTATGAAGTTAACGAAAAAACCGCTGCCGCCCCCGCCGATATGGGTGCGGGTAGCTACAAAACTTTTGCCAATCCGATGGAAGCCTGCGCCGGTGCCGACCTCATTACCACCGATGTGTGGACCAGCATGGGCTTTGAAGCCGAGAACGAAACGCGTCGCCAAGCGTTTGCCGCATGGCAAGTCAACCGCGCCATGATGGCCGCTGCTGCGCCAGATGCGCTTTTTATGCACTGTCTCCCCGCACACCGGGGCGAAGAAGTAGAGGCCGAGGTGATAGACGGCCCGCAAAGTGTGGTTTGGGACGAAGCCGAAAACCGCATGCACGTGCAAAAAGCGCTGATGGAGTATTTGCTACTAGGGCGAGTTGCCGCTTAAATCCACATGAGCGCTTGCACCAGCTGTGGCGCGTGTTGCGCCTGTTTTAGGGTGGACTTTGCCGTGTATGAGCTGGACGACATGGGCGGCTCAGTACCTGCCGGTTTAACCGTAGAAGTCAACGGCAGCACCTGCCGTATGCGGGGCACCGACCATGTGCCGATTCGGTGTGCCGCATTGACCGGCACGGTGGGTCAAAAAGTGGGCTGTGTTATTTACGAATGGCGGCCTTCGCCCTGCAGGGAGTTTGAAGAAGGGAGTGATGCTTGTGCAAGGGCTCGGGCTAGGCATGGGTTAGCGCCGGTAGCTTAAATTTCTGCCAACTCAAGAGCTGAGTAGTCTGCGAGCCAAAACCGACTGCATGTCTCTGCGCCCATCAACAATTAAAAAAATCACCACTTGGTTCTCAACAACTCGATAAATTACCCGGTAAGGTTTAAAGGTAGTTTGACGGTATTCTTTAATACCTAACGCTACAAGCTCCTTTGGGTAGTTACCCCGCTCAGGGAAGTGTGCCAAACTATCTACCAGTTCAAGCAACTGGTCTAAAACGTGGTTTGCACTTGCCAGACAATCAAATTTTGCGATGTAGTCATAAATATCTTCCAAGTCTTGCTCGGCAGCCTTGGTCAATACTACCGAATATGTTTCAAACCTGCTCACTATAAGTCCACCGTGTGCTTGTTTCGCAGTCGTGTTACCACCTCAGCCACCGGCTTGAATTTACCGGCTTCCAAGTCACGCTGACCAAGTGCCAAAATTTTTAGCAAAGCCATCGCCTCCTGGGTTTGCTCATAAGAAGCCACATCCTGCAACACCGCTTTGGCCTCACCATTTTGTGTAATAACTAGGGGTTGACGATGCTCCGCCAACTCGACAAGCAACTCGGCAGCGTTCGCTTTAAAGTAGCTAATAGGTTTAACTTGTGTTGAGTAGAGCATGGTTGTAACTTTCAAAGTGGCATAGGTCTTAATATAATCTTTTATTGGTTCTATTGCAACCCAATATAGATGAAACCCACATAAACCAAAAATTAACAGTTTAACGGCTATACAACCAAGGAATATCCAGCAACCTGTGCCCCAGCAAACGCAGCGACCAGTCCCGCCCCACGCGCAAACCACCGCGCATATGAAAAATTTTGCCATTGCGTTCAGCGCGCTTTTGTACACGGGCATTGCGCTGCCAACGCTGCTGCGCAAACTGCTCCAGACCTTTCTGAACTTCAATACCGGGTTGCTGCAGCACCGTGGCTAAGGTCGCGGCATCTTCAATAGCCATACCCGCACCTTGCGCCAGATAGGGGCGCATCGGGTGCGCAGCATCACCCAGTAAAGCAATGCGGCCAAAAGCGTGCTCAGAAGCGCTGCGCATGGGCGGGCGATCCCGCAACGCCCACAAACGCCAATGGTCTATAGCATGCAGCAAATCCAGCAAAGGGGATGCTGCATTTGCCAAGCACACACGCACCTCTGACGCACTGGCTTGGTGGTTCCAATCCGTCACATCGCCTTCGACCTTCCCCTGCACAATGGCCACCACATTTAGCCACTCTCCACCGCGCACCGGATATTGCACCGCATGAAAACGCGGACCCAGCCAAGCGGTAACAACCTGGCTGCGCAAAAATAAGGGCAGTTCACTTTGTGGCAGCATCGCTCTGAACGCCAAATGCCCAGTATCGCGCACAGGCGACTCTGGCAACACCGCTGCGCGCACCTTGCTCCACAAACCGTCTGCTCCAATCAATGCAGGCGTGGCGTAAGATTCTTCACGCGTTTTGTCGATACTCACTTGCACCTGAACCTCGTGGGGCAGTTGTGCCACAGTCTTTAACTGGGTATTGAGTTGCAGCTGCACTTGCTCAAACTGCTGCACCGCTTGCAACAACACACCATGCAAATCTGCACGCGCAATCGTGGCATAGGCCGCACCGTATCGCTCCGGCATTGAGTGCAAAGGCAAAATTCCTAACATTTGACCCGACAAAGCATTGCGTACTTCCAGCCGTGCGGGAAATGCCGCAACTGCTTTCAGGGCATCACCCAAACCCCATTTTTCGAGTACTCGCACCACATTGGGGCCCATTTGAATACCCGCCCCCACCTCTCCAAACTGTGCAGCCTGCTCCAGCACATGCACCTTGGCACCCTGCTGTACACAAGCTAACGCCGTAGCCAAGCCACCAATGCCACCGCCCACAATCATCAAATCATTCATCATGGCGCTATTGTCTGTGTAAACGCCTGCAAGCAAAGTGACACACATCAAAATGGTATGCAGTGCAGAACTGCAAAAAGCATTTTTTCAGGCTACAGTACAGCCATTGAAAAAATGCGAGGACACAACCATGCCAGGACTTTTACCCGACGTAGACCCCAACGGCTTGCTGGAATTTTCGGTGGTATATACCGACCGGGCGCTGAACCACATGTCACAACGCTTTCGCGGTGTCATGACCGATATTTCGGGCATATTAAAAACGGTGTACAACGCCAAATCCACAGCACTCATCCCCGGTAGTGGCACATTTGGTATGGAAGCCGTAGCGCGCCAGTTTGCGCACGACAAAAAAGTGCTCATCATCCGCAACGGCTGGTTCAGCTACCGTTGGACGCAAATTCTGGACATGGGACGCATTGCCCAAGAATCTATCGTACTCAAAGCGCGCCGCACCAGTACCGAAAAAGAGGCTGCTTGGATTCCAGCCCCGATTGAAGAAGTGGTATCCGCCATCCAGCAACACCAACCCGCTGTCGTTTTTGCCCCGCACGTAGAAACCTCTGCGGGCATGATTTTGCCGGATGATTATTTGCGCGCAATAGCCGATGCGGTGCACGCCGTAGGTGGGCTGATGGTGCTGGACTGCATTGCCTCTGGCGCGGTGTGGGTCGATATGCAGTCCACCGGAGTGGATGTGCTCATTAGCGCACCACAAAAGGGCTGGAGCAGCTCTCCCTGCTGCGCCATGGTAATGCTGAGTGAACGCGCCCGTACTGCCATTGACACCACCACCAGCTCCAGCTTTGCCTGCGACCTGAAAAAATGGCTGCAAATTATGGAAACATACGAGGGTGGCGGACACGTTTACCACACCACTATGCCCACCGATGCCCTGACCCGCTTGCGCGACATCATGCTGGAAACCAAAGAATACGGTTTTGACAAGGTACGCGCCGAACAAATCGAATTAGGCAGTAAAGTGCGCGCCCTGTTTGAGCGCCACGGCCTGCGCAGCGTAGCCGCAGAAGGCTTTAAAGCTCCTGGTGTGGTAGTGAGTTACACCCAAGACCCTGAAGTACAGTCCAGCCGCAAATTTTTGGCCGAAGGTCTACAAACTGCCGCTGGTGTGCCGCTTCAGTGCGACGAGCCAGCCGACTTTATGACATTCCGCATTGGTTTATTTGGCCTGGATAAATGGCATAACGTAGACCGTACGGTGGCCCAACTGGAAAGTGCTCTCAGCAAAATATTGCCAGCCCATGCCTGATGCTTGAGGCACTCAACAGCACGCAAGCGTTTTGGCT
>CALPVM020000167.1 GCA_943327015.2 Akkermansia muciniphila | reverse complement strand
GTTTTTCGATAATTTTTTTCACAATGTCCAGCCCCAAACCGCTGCCCACGCCGGCGGGCTTGGTGGTAAAGAACACATCAAAAATTTTGCCGCGAATTTCTTCCGGTATTCCGCAGCCGCTGTCGCCCACGCTCACCACGGCACAATCATTTTCTTTGCGAATGCCTATGGTAAGCACACCCTCGTGGTTCATGGCATGCAGCGCGTTGTGAATCAGGTTGGTCCAGACTTGGTTGAGTTCATCGGGGTAGCAGTTAAGTGGGGGCATGTCTTCGTAGTTGCGAACCACCTCTACCCCCACCTTGGTTTGGCCTTGGTAGATGGTGAGAACGGTTTCCATACCTTCGGTCAGGTTGGCTTCGATTTTTTCGATACCAATGTTGAAGTGCGAGAACGATTTGAGCGCCTTGACAATTTTTGTAACCCGCTCAACCGCTACATTTACATTGCGGGCGTTGCCCATGGCGTTGCCCAGGTTGCGTGCGGCTTGTTGTATTTGCTCCGCCTGCGGGTGTTGCAATAAGGGCAAGTATTTATCGATATCGTTTTGTACGTTAAATCCCACCAAGAAGCTGGCTTTTTGCCGCGCCTGCTCCAGCCCCGCCGCCTCTAGCTGTTCGGTTGCACGTTTGATGATAACGCGCTCTTCGCGGCTGCTGATTGCCGCTTTGGGTAGGTTGGCCTGTTGCAGCAGTTCTACCAGTAAGGTGCTGGTGGCCGGGTCTAGTTGTTGCAACAGAGGCGGCAACTGCTGAATAACATCGCCCAACGCCTCGGTAATGCTGCTGCCGCTGCTGCTAATGGCTCCAATGGGGGTGTTGATTTCGTGCGTAACACTGGCCACCAATTGCCCCAAAGACGCCATTTTGTCGGCTTGTTGCAGTTGTTCTTTGGTGTAGTCGGCTTCTTTTTGTGCCAGTTCTGTACCTTGACGGGCCAGTTCGGCTTGGATTTGCAGGGCTTGGTTATACGCGTGCTGGGTTTCAGTTTGGGCTTTGGCTAGCAAAGATTCGGCTTTGGCTTGGGAGGCCACGGCTTGCGCCTGAAATGCTTGGGTTTGGGCTGCAGACTCTGCTTTTATACTTTCCAGCAAATCTTTTTGCGTGGAAAGAAGTGAGTTTTGCAGGGTTTTGATACGGTCTGATAAGGCAAAAGACAACAACAGAAACTCAATAACAGAACCAATTTGCTGGGTATTGACAGTAAATGCGTTAGCGGGTAAAAAACCCGAGCGCTGCGCGACCAAAATAACCGTACCGACACTAAAAACTGACCACGCAGCAAGGTAAATTTTTGCCACCCGCACGCCTTGGTTTGCTACAGTAAGAGCAGACCCCAAGATAAAGGCAAACCATAACGGCGACATTGACAATACCGTACGTACCGCAATGGCGTACGGCATAAACCAAATTATGAGAAACATGAGTGCATAAAAGGCCTGCAAAAATAATCCAAGCCGATACCACCGGGGACTGAGCTTATGTAAATCCAACAACACAATTGCAAAGCCTATGGAAAAAATGCCAACCATTGCAATAAATGCCGGAATAAAATAATCGGCAACACCCATGACATCGGGCCAGAGATAGGCATAGCCGATGCCACCCAGTGTGGCCTGAAACAAACCAAAACTTAATAAAAACATCGTATAAGAACCATATGCTGCTGAACGGGTAGATACAGCAAGTAGTCCGTTATAGGCAATCATGACCAGCAACGCACCGAAGTAAAGTGCTTGAACTGCAGTATCTGCAATACGATCATCCATGTAAACGTTTTGCGATCGCAAAATTAAAGGCAACTGCAATGACGCGCCCGAAGACACTCTTAGCCAACAGGTGTGTACAGCTTTGTCAATTTCAAAAACAGGTTCGCGGTTATGCAAAGGCCAGTCTGCCAGCGGTACATGATCTCCAGCTTGCTGGTGTAGAACAATGTCGTCTTTGTGGTTCTGACACCAAAACTCCGCCCGATCTGTTACTGCAGCAGCCAAGGTCAGGTACAAAGGAGACCAAGAAACAGAGTTTTTGGAACTGCGCTTGTCTTGCAAGGTAAAACGCACCCAATAGGCGCTTGATGTATAACCAAAATTAGGTACAGCATGGGTAGAGCGCTTAAACTGCTGTGCAACCCGGGGGCTGCGTATATCATCCAACGTTAGCTTGGCTGTTTTGTCTTCAAACAAATCCAGCGACAAACCTATGGTTTGCTGTTTAAAGGCATCATCTAAAAGTACTGGAGGCGTAGATGCGGCTTGCTGCTCACTTTGTGCGTAGGCACTTACGCACAAGAATAAAACCAAAAAAAATAAATTCCGCACCATGAATGCATGCAGAAATGGGTGCGCTGAATGTCTGATCAAGTTGGTCATAGTTAGTTAGCACATTTATTGGGTGGCAACTTTTGCTCTAAGCCACAGTTTGGTATGGCAAGAAAACGGTAACAGTGGTACCCATGCCGGGCTCTGACTGTACATCAATTCTGCCATGGTGTTGTTCTACAACGTTCTTAACAATGGCCAGCCCCATGCCACCACCCTCACCCGAAGCGCGGGTGGTGAAAAAAGGCTCAAAAATACGGTCTTTAATAGTTGGCGAAATGCCGCAACCAAAGTCGGCAATCCGAATTTCTGCGTGGTTATCTAATGCACGAATACCGATCATGATGACGCCCCGGTGTTGCATCGCATGCAGGCCGTTAAGTATCAGGTGCGACCACACTTGTTGCAGTGCTTCAGGGTCGCAACGCAATGGACCGATGTCCTGGTAGTTGCGTACCACGTCCACGTCGTACAATTTATTTTCAAGGTCAGCAATTGCTTTTTCAACACTTTGGTGAATATGGTTTTCAAACAGCGACAAGGTGCGCTCACCGCCAGAGAGCTCTTTGAGTGACGCCAAAATACGGCTTATTTTGTGGGTGGCCGTATGGATGTTACTGGTACCACTTAAGACATCGGCCACCCCTGCGGCAACACTCAGAATAAAGTCGCAATCCGGGCTGGTAAGCAGGGGCAAATATTCTGCCGCTTGGCTATAGGCACGTAGCCTAACCAGCAAACGCGCTTTGCGTACAGAACCATCCACCCCCGCGTTGTCCAAAAACGCGGTAAGTTGTTTGGTAAGTGTGCGCTCCTCGCGGGTGCTAAACATTACATCGGTGAGCTGGGTGTGAGATACCAGTTGTAAAAACAGAGTACGTTGCTCGCGGCTGATGGTTTGAAGCAAACGCGGAAAATTTTCCAGCGTGGCACGCATAGAGTCCGTAATGGTCAGATTACTTGAATTAATTGCACCCAAGGGCGAGTTGATTTCGTGCGCCACATTACTGACCAGCAAACCAAGGGAGGCCATTTTTTCTGCCTGCACCAGTTGTTTTTGGCTGGCCTGCACATGGTTCAGGGCTTGGGTTGCTTGCTGCTGCGCTGCTTCGGCTTGTTGCTGTGCTTGTTCGGCCTGCAGTTTGGAATCTTCCGCTTTTTGCCGTGCCGCATCTACCAGGGTGTAAGCCCCCAGCATTTCTTGGTTGGCAAGTTGTAATTGGGCTGTGCGCTCAGCAACTTGATGCTCGAGTTGCTGCTCTACGGTGCGTAAGTGGTGGGTTACTTTTTCTTGCGCTTGAAGCAGTGTTAGCTGCAGGTTTTTGATACGGTTGGTCAAGGCAAATGAGAGCAAGATAAATTCAATAACCGAACCAATTTGGCTGGCGTTTGCGGTGAAGGCATTAAACGGAAGAAAGCCCAAACTGCCCACCATAATAGTTAAAGTACCCAAAATAAAAACTAACCAAGCTAGTAAATAAATTTGAGCTGTACGAACTCCTTGCCAAGACAAGTAAACACCTGCACTGATTAAGAAAAAAGACCAAAAGGGGCCCACAAAAATGACATATTTAATTGCTATTGAATAGGGTAAAACCCAGGCCAAAACAAGATTTAACAAAAGTAAGGAAAGTACAAATAAGCCAAACTTGTAGAGACGATGTGTGTATCTTTTCAAATCCAGAAAAATAATAGCAAATGTGACTGAGCTAACACCAAGACAAGACACAAGAAATGGCGTTACGGAATCTGCCCAACCGATGGCATTAGGCCAAAGTAGAGCGTAGCCCAAACCGCCAAAAGCACATTGAAACAAGCCATAACTTAAAAGAAATGCAGTGTAAGAAACATATGCCCAAGAACGCGTTGTAAATGCCACCAAAAAGTTATAAAAGAACATGACCAATAAAGCACCAAAATACAAGGCTTGAATAGCAGTATCGGTAAAGTGCATGCTTTCAAATGCCTGTTGAGTACTCAAGGTCAGCGGCATTTGCAATGAAGAAGTAGTTTCAACCCGCAGATAACACGCATGTGCAACAGTTGGTATTTGAAAAGCAGGTTCGCGGTGCGTAGTAGGCCACTGCTCAAGTGGCACATGGTCGCCAGCGCGCTGGTGCATTAGCAGCTTATCTGCTGCATCAAAACACCAGACATTAATCAAATCGGTTTGACCATATGCCAAATTAAGGTAGAGCGGTGCATCCAAAGATTCTTTAGCATCTGGCTGGACATTGAGCCTGAAACGCGCCCAATAAGCACTGGATGTATATCCAAAACTTGGGCTCTTTTTTACCGAAGGCTTAAACTGTTGGGCATGTGTCGGGCTGCGTATATCAGTCAGGGTAAGCTGAGCGCCTGGGTCTTCCAACAACTCGAGCGCTAACCCGATGTTTTGACTGGTAAAGGCGCTATCTACGGTAATAGGCTTAATAGATGTTTGGGCCTGGGCTACCGAGATCCAGACCCACATGACACATAACAGCCGAAAAATTAAATGCAGTGGCTTCATGTGGCTTGAGTGCTGTAAGGCAAAGTCACGGTAAAGGTGCTGCCAACCCCCACCTCGGTCTCCACCACGATGCTGCCGCGGTGTTGCTCGATAATTTTTTTAGCAATGGGTAGCCCCATTCCACCACCCTCGCCGGATGCGCGCGTGGTAAAAAATGGCTCAAAAATGCGATCTTTAATTTCAGGAACAATACCGAGACCAAAGTCAGTGAAACGGATTTCTGCATGGTTGTTATAGGTGCGTAAACCTATCATGATCGCACCTTGGTGGCCACTGGCATGGGCTGCATTCAAAATCAGGTGCTGCCATACCTGTTGCAACAATTCAGGGTCGCACCGAAGTGGAGACATATCTTGGTAATGCCGCACCACGTCCATGTTTTGCAGTTGAACTTCGAGGGTTCTGATGGCTTTTTCTATACTCTGGTGAATATGGTTTTCAAACATGGATGAGGTTCGCTCAACCCCGGTTAACTCCTTAAGCGAAGTAACAATTCTGTTTACTTTGGCTGCTGCAGAATGGATGTTGTTGCTGCCATTAAATACATCGCCCACACCTGCAGCGACGCTCAAAATAAAATCGGAATCAGGGTTATTGAGCAGTGGCAGGTAGGTGGGTACTTGACTGTGGGCACGTAAGGCTACCAGCATCCGGGCTTTACGGACTGAGCCTTCTAGCCCGGCAAGATCTAAAAAGTTGGTCACCTGTTTAGTGAGGCTACGCTCTTCGCGGGTGGTAAAGCTTACTTTGCTGGTGTGGCTGTGCGCTACCAATTGTAAAAACAGGGTGCGTTCGTTGCGCCCCAGTGTGTCCATGAGCTTAGGAAAATTTTGCAGCGTTGCCCGCATAGAGTCTGCCATGGTCATATTGCTGGACTTGATGGCACCCATGGGCGAGTTGATTTCGTGCGCCACAT
>CALPVM020000166.1 GCA_943327015.2 Akkermansia muciniphila | reverse complement strand
TATTGCGACTTCAATTCGCACGAAATGCAGCCGAATGCCTTGGCACAGGATGCCTACCTCAACGCATTGATTTCAGACCTCGAAGCTGCTTTGCCCTTGATTTGGGGGCGTACCATCCACAGCATTTTTATTGGTGGCGGTACACCGAGCTTGTTTTCGCCCGCAGCCATTGACCGGCTACTCAGTGATATACGCGCACGCTTAAAACTAGAACCCGACTGCGAAATAACACTAGAGGCCAACCCTGGTACCTTTGAAAAAGACCGTTTCCGCGCCTACCGCCAGAATGGTGTTACGCGCTTGTCGATAGGGGTGCAGAGCTTTAACGACGACCATTTAAAAGCACTGGGCCGTGTGCACGACCGCGCCCAAGCCTTGGCAGCGTTAGAAGAAGCAGCCCATGCGTTTGATACGTTTAACCTCGACATCATGTACGCCTTGCCTGGGCAAACGCAGCAGCAGTTGGAGCAAGACATGGCTACCGCTTTGCAATTTGCACCGCCGCACATCTCCATTTACCACTTAACCATCGAGCCTAACACCTACTTTGCCAAGTACCCACCCGCATTGCCCGAGGACGATACCGCCTACGCCATGCTGGACCGCATAACCGAACTCACCGCCGCCGCCGGACTGGAGCGGTACGAAGTCTCTGCCTTTGCCAAAAGCGCTCACCGCTGCTGGCATAACCTCAATTATTGGAAGTTTGGCGATTATCTGGGCATTGGTGCTGGCGCACACAGCAAACTCAGCTTTGCCCACCGCGTGGTGCGTCAGGTAAGGTTGCGCGACCCTAAGCTTTATATGGAACGTGCCATGGCAGGCAATGCGATGGCGCAGGATGAAGACGTCGCGCGTGCTGATTTGCCGTTTGAATTTATGCTCAATGCCCTGCGTTTGCGTCACGGTTTTGGTTTGACAGAATTTACCGAGCGCACCGGCTTACCCTTAAGTATTTTGGAAGCGCCACTCGCCCAAGCAGAGAAGCAAGGGCTTATTACCCGCGACTACGCTCGGGTAACACCAACTATCAAAGGATTTGATTTTTTAAGCGACTTGCAATCGCTGTTTTTGCCGAGTTGCTAGACGCGTGTTAAAAAGTGAAGCACCATTTTGTCGTGCGATTTAACATTTTTAAATGCCAAACCAATTAAGTGAGCATCTTGTGTGGCTGCTAAGCGGGTATGACAAATCCTGCTTTGCAATGTTATCTCAGAACGCTCGTTATCAATTTCTGTGCACATGGTTACATAGATGTGATCACCAATTTCACCAAACACAATCGGAGTCTTAATAAGAGCGCCGGTGTCACTGATGTCAAGAATGGTGACATTAACTTCATCACTGTGATCCGGATTTTCGGTAAGTCGCGCCGATGCTGGAAATTCGGTTTGCATACGCATCGATTGTCGTACTCGCCGCGCATCTGAAAGCGCAGGGTACTCAAGCAAAGCGTAAACAAAAGGCTTGTCAAACGTTTGTACCACTCGGGTTAAAAACGTAAATTCAAATTGTCCCGTAAAGCCGCTTACTAGGCACGAATCACCCACCTCAAACTCAACCTCGCCGCTATCGGTGTTGATGTTGCTCACCATCACACCCTTGCCCTCAATGGCGCCAAAAAATTGGCGTTCTTTTTTCTCGGCTCCGGCACCGAGCTTGCGGGTTTGAATAGACATGCCTGATCGCAAACCCAAAGTTTTGAGTGGGAGTTTGACAACCTCTTTATCAGCAATAAGGTTTTGGCTCATGATTCTTTTGTTGTTTCGCTCAGGTGTCTCTAGTGTCTACGCACTAAAAATAAATCTAGTTATATGCTACCAAAACATAGCAGACATTTCAATCATCATCATACATTGCCTTTGTACTAATGTAATCTGACAGATGGCATTTTTTGGTGCGGTAGCTACATTTATAAATTCAATATGGCTTAAAGTTGTTTTCACCAGTTACCACACCACGGTGGTGTCGCGTATGGGTCATGATCCGGTGCTTAGCTGTACCATGGTTGTCTAAGCCCGATTTGTCGCTCGTATCAGAGTTGTCGCCCGTCGAAAAATATCCAATAGCATCTTGCAGTTGTTGCGCTTGTGCGGTCAACTCTTCTGCCGTTGCAGCTAGCTCTTCAGATGCTGATGCGTTTTGTTGGGTTACGCGATTAAGTTGCGACATGGCGCTGCCGATCTGTCCGGCGGAGCTACTTTGTTCTTCCGATGCTGCCGCAATTTCCTGCACCAAATCGGATGTTCTTTTGATAGATGGCACAATTTCTTCAAGTAGTTTGCCCGCGCGTTCGGCGGTGGACACGCTGTCAGAGGCCAGGTCGCCAATTTCCTTGGCTGCCTCTTGGCTGCGCTCAGCCAACTTACGAACTTCAGCAGCTACTACAGCAAAACCCTTACCGTGCTCACCTGCTCGAGCAGCCTCAATGGCGGCATTAAGAGCGAGCAAATTGGTTTGATACGCAATATCATCCACAATGCTAATTTTTGCAGCAATTTGCTTCATGGCCTTTACGGTGCGAAGAACAGCGTCACCGCCGTCGTTGGCCTCTTTGGAGGCTTTTGTAGCCATGCTGTCGGTAATTTTGGCGTTGTTGCTGTTGTGCGCGATAGACGAACTCATTTGATCTACCGAGGCCGATGTTTGCTCTACCGATGCGGATTGCTCACTGGTAGACTGAGAAATAAGTTGTGCAGTGGCACTTACTTGTTCGGCAGCATTCAGTAGTTGTACCGAAGATGATCGAACTTCCATAATAATAGAGGTCAACTTATCGCAGTTAGCGTTAGCATTTTGTTTTACTGACTCAAAAACTCCTAGCAACTGGCGGTCAATTCTTTGCGACAGGTCACCTTGGGCCAGCGCGGTAAACATTCTGCTGATGTCATCCACAATCACATTGAGTTTTTCTGTGGTGGAATTAGCATCATTTTTAAGAGTGTCAAAAATGCCCTGGTAATCTGTGCTTACCCGTTGCGACAGATCGCCACGTGCAAGCGCAGACAATACACGGCTCATATCGTTGGCAATAGCGTTAATTTTTTCGCTGGTTCTGTTGGAATCTGTTTTAAGCTGGCTGAAAACACCTTCGTAATCTCTAACAATCCGTTGGTTCAGATCGCCCTGTGCAAGCGCAGAAAGTACACGGCTGAGGTCGTCAAATATATTGTTCAGTTTTTCACCGGTTGCATTGGCATCGGTTTTAAGGGTGTGAAACGTACCTTCGTAATTGTCAACAATGCGCTGCGTAAGATCTCCCCGCGCTTGGGCGCCCAGCACTCTGCCGATATCAGCAATGATGATGGCATTTGTTTCCAGCAACTTATTGAGCCCCTCGCACAGTTGAGCAACAGCACCTGTTTTTCCATGCATTGGAATACGACGTGTCAGGTCACCTTTGCGGGCAGATTGAATAACGGTCTCAGATTCATCAACTGCTTCCGCAAGCATGCTGGCAGAATTCATGATGCTGGCGGCAATTTTGTAGGCAATAAGCAAGGATATGATCACCGTAAAACCAAAAATACCAAACAAAACATAGGTGGATTCTTCTATCACCTTCATTACATTGGTTTCAATCGTTGCAGCTTCTGCAGATGTCATTTTTACCACTTCGTCAATGGCAGAACGGTGTTGTTCAAAAAGTAGGGTTACCTTTTTTAAGGCAACCTGGGCAGCATCTTTCTTTTTCTGTTGAACTGCCGGCACAAGTTCTTCCAGTGCTAACCGGTAAAACTCTGCAACGGGCTCAAAAGATTGTTTGAGTAGTTTTTCTTTCAGTGCCGTGTTTAAATTTTGTTTGTTCCAGTAGTCAATACGTGCGTCGTACTCACCTTTGAGTACTTTCAGGCGTTCAATGAGTTTGTCTTGTTCAGCGCTATCTTCGGCTTCATAAATTTGAAGGCTCACCAGATAGGACTCAATAATAAAGTTGGGTGGTGGCAACACATCCGCAATCAAATCTTTCTTTTGAATAATAGTTGCGTATAAAGGGCTGTTAATGCGATAGTCCATTAACAGCTTGTAAGCAAAGCCAAAAAATATGACAAAGCCTGTTAAAAATACGCCAATCAAAAGAATAAAACGTTGACGAATGGAAAGTTGGTTCATGGTAGTGCGAATAGAGTAATCAATTTTTATAAAAGGCTAGCAATACGTATCTTTGGTCCCGCCGACAGGAATCGAACCTGTATTTCACGCTTAGGAGGCATGCGCACTATCCATTGTGCTACGGCGAGCTGAAAAAAGATATATTCTAGTGTAAGGGTAAGGGCTTATTTGGTTAGTTGCCGCATTGCCTCTTCCAACCCTTTTATGGTGAGCGGATACATACGGTTTTGCACCATTTGCTGAATGATGCTAATGCTTTGCCGGTACTGCCATACGCCTTGAGGCTCAGGATTAATCCATGCATATTTTGGAAATGCATGGGTTAGGCGTTGCAGCCACTCGGCACCGGCCTCGTCGTTGTTGTATTCCACGCTACCGCCGGGCTGCAAAATCTCATAGGGGCTCATGGTGGCGTCGCCCACAAATATTAATTTGTAGTCTTTGTTGTATTTGCGCAAAATGTCCCAGGTGTCAAATTTTTCAGTAAAGCGGCGCCGGTTGTTTTTCCATACAAAGTCGTACACGCAGTTATGGAAATAATAAAACTCGAGGTGTTTAAATTCGGTTTTGGCGGCGCTAAACAGTTCTTCCACCCGTGCAATGTGGTCGTCCATGGTGCCGCCCACGTCCATAAGTAGCAACACTTTTACATTGTTGTGCCGCTCGGGCACCATTTTGATGTCCAAATAGCCGGCGTTGGCGGCAGTGCTGCGAATGGTGTCGTCCAAGTCTAGCTCTACCTCGTTGCCTTCACGGGCAAATTTGCGCAGGCGGCGCAGGGCAACTTTGATGTTGCGCGTGCCCAGTTCTTGGGTGTCGTCATAGTCGCGGTAGGCGCGCTGGTCCCATACTTTTACCGCACTGCGGTTACGGCTTTTGTCTTGCCCTATACGAATGCCCTGCGGGTTGTGACCGTACGCACCAAAGGGCGATGTACCACCGGTGCCAATCCATTTATTGCCGCCTTCGTGACGCTCTTTTTGTTCTTCCAGACGCTTTTTAAGCGTTTCCATCAGCTCGTCCCAACCCATTTTTTGAATTTTGGCTAATTCTTCGGGGCTAAGGTAACGCTCCATGTTTTTGCGTAGCCAGTCTTCTGGAATCTCCTTATTGAAGTCAGCCACCATCTCTACGCCCTGAAAGTAGGCCGCAAAAGCACGGTCAAACTTGTCATAGTGCTTTTCGTCTTTTACCAAGGCAGTGCGGCTGAGGTAATAAAAATCGTCAATGCTGCAGCCAAAGGCCGTGTCTTGGGGGCCAACCACACCTTTTTGCAGTGCCTCTAGCAGCGTCAAATATTCTTTGACCGAAACCGGCAACTTGGCCGAGCGCAGGGTATAAAAGAAATCAAGCAGCATACGGGGGTTCCAGTGAAGATGGCGTCAAGGTTTATCTTTGGCGTTGGTTTCACGCTGGCTGCGCCAACGGCGGGCGAGCTGCAGTCCAGCCCCGCCCCCGAGTCCTACCAGCACGATACCGCCAATGCTGTTGGCATCGTAGCCTGATGCAAAAACGTCAAGCCCCAGTAATTGACCCGCCCCAAACCCGAGCAGCGCACCACCGGTAAAACCTATTGCGTCAGAAATGCCTTCCAGCCAAAGATTGTTTTTCATAGGCAATCCTTAGCGGTTATGGCGTTGCATGAACATGAGTTTTTCAAACAAGGTGGTGTCTTGTTCGTTTTTA
>CALPVM020000165.1 GCA_943327015.2 Akkermansia muciniphila | reverse complement strand
GGTATAAGGATACATCTTCATTATTGGGGATGCTTTGGATAATCTCGGCTTTGTAATGCTCGCCCAGCTCTTTAAAGTAACCCACTGCCTGATCACGCGGCAATACCCGGCGCACCACAGGTTCGTCTTTAGCGGCAAGCTCTGCCATTTTTTTCTCAATGGCTTTGAGGTCGTCCGGAGTAAAGGGACGCTTGTAAGAAAAGTCGTAAAAAAAACCATTTTCAATGACCGGTCCGATGGTGACCTGGGCATCTGGAAACAACTCCTTAACGGCATAAGCAAGCAAGTGCGCAGTGGAGTGGCGAATCACTTCCAAGCCATCCGCATCTTTGGCTGTGATGATGGACAGCGCTGTATCACTCTCAATCAAATAACTGGTATCAACTACCTTCTCCGTATCAGCCGCTGCGCCTTGTAGTTTGACTTTGCCAGCCAATGCAGCCTTGGCAAGCCCGGTGCCAATAGAGGCCGCTACGTCAGCCACTGTCAGTGGTGCAGGAAATTCGCGTTGCGAACCATCAGGGAGGGTGATATGAATCATGGTTGTTTAAACTCAAAAAACAAAAAAGCGCGGACTAGCCGCGCCACTGAAACGATAAGCCGGGTGAAGTGATTTTACGTCTTAGACCCGGCTTATAGTTGACAAAGAATCAGTGGAACTGTTCTTCTTCGGTTGAACCAGTCAAAGCAGTTACGCTGGACTTGCCACCTTGGATAACGGTGGTGATGTCGTCAAAGTAGCCTGTACCCACTTCTTGCTGGTGCGACACGAAGCTGTAGCCACGGTCACGTGCTGCAAATTCGGGTTCTTGCACTTTTTCAACATAGGCAGACATACCGCGCGCAACATAGTCTTGTGCCAGGTCAAACATGTGGTACCACATGTTGTGAATACCGGCCAAGGTGATGAACTGGTATTTGTAACCCATGGCACCGAGGTCGCGCTGGAATTTGGCGATAGTGGCATCGTCCAAGTTTTTCTTCCAGTTAAAGGATGGTGAGCAGTTGTAAGCCAACATTTTGCCAGGGTGCTTAGCGTGCACAGCATCAGCAAAGCGTTTAGCAAACTCGAGGTCTGGTGTACCGGTTTCGCACCATACCAAGTCAGCGTACTCAGCGTAAGCAACAGCGCGGGAGATAGCTTGTTCAATACCTTTTTTGGTTTTGTAGAAGCCTTCAGCAGTACGCTCGCCAGTCAGGAAAGGCTTGTCGTTAGCATCGTAGTCGCTGGTCAAGAGGTCAGCGGCTTCAGCGTCAGTACGAGCGATCACCAGTGTGGGCACGCCGTATACGTCGGCAGCCATACGGGCAGCGATCAATTTTTGAACGGCTTCTGCAGTTGGTACCAGTACCTTGCCACCCATGTGACCGCATTTTTTAACGGAGGCCAATTGGTCTTCAAAGTGAACACCACCGGCACCAGCACGGATCATGGCTTTCATGAGTTCGTAGGCATTGAGCACGCCACCGAAACCGGCTTCTGCGTCAGCAACGATTGGCACGTGGTAATCGATATAACCTTTGTCGCCAGGGTTTAAACCTTTAGACCATTGGATTTCGTCTGCACGTGTGAAGGCGTTGTTGATACGCTCTACAACTTTTGGCACGGAGTCTACGGGGTACAACGATTGGTCGGGGTACATTGCAGAGTACTCGTTATTATCTGCAGCAACTTGCCAGCCAGACAAGTAAATAGCCTTGATGCCGGCTTTAACCTGTTGCATAGCTTGACCACCAGTCAATGCGCCGAGGCAGTTGACATAGGGTTCGTTGTTAACGATGTTCCACAATTTTTCGGCACCACGACGCGCCAATGTGTTCTCAACCTGGAAAGAACCACGCAGGCGGACTACGTCAGCGGCAGTGTAGCCGCGTTTGATACCTTTCCAGCGGGGGTTGGTGGCCCAATCTTGTTCGAGGGCGGCGATTTGTTGTTCACGGGTTAGCGCAGTCATGGAATCACTCCGGAGTTAATAAAGCAAGAACTCTATTCTAGTCTTATAGAAGACTACCGGCAAGTCATATGTCTTATATAAGACATAAAACTAGAGTTTTGACCTCAAATTTTGTGATGAAAACGCATTTCTATCGCTGAGCATCGGCTTCAGACTTTTTTTTGTAGTCATCAAACGAATCATTAGCATTGGATAAACAGCGATTACGCTCTTGCATGTCCTCCAATTTGTAACATTGATTACGTTGCCATGCCTGCGTAGTCTGGTACAACTGTTGGGTTGAGCACGCGGGAAAAAGAGTGATTGACAATAAGCAAAGCAACCAAGTAAAAATTTTTTTCATGAATTATTTTAACGTCTTCTGGCTGATCGCACACCCTCTAGCTCCATAACGCTGTTTAGCACCTTAGATAGATGAGCAGTTTCTGTTACCTCAATGGTGAAGGTCATCCACGCTATACCCTTAACGGTTTGGGTTTGAACGCCGACAAAGTTCATTTTTTCGCGGGTAAAGACCTCAGAAATGTCGCGCAGCAAACCTTGGCGGTCAACGGCTTGAACAGCAACATCTACTGGGTAAAGGGTTGTACTGCGTCCAGAAGCAATGGGGGCCGTGGCGCCCCACTCTACATCGATCAACCGATCTGGGCTGCGCTGCACCATATTACGCAAGTTAGAGCAGTCGGTTCGGTGCACGCTCACACCTTTACCACGGGTTACAAAGCCGCTAATCACATCGGGGGGGGCGGGTTTGCAACAACTGGCCAGTTGTGTCATGAGTGAATCGACACCCACAACCAACACGCCGCCCTTGGGCAAACTGTTGTTTCGCGGTTTGCGTAACAAAGCATAGCCATCCAACGCGGGCGCAGGCTCCGGGGGGCGCAACAGAGTTTCGATGTTGCGAAGCGAAAATTCGTCTTTGCCCACCACCTCAAACAAATCGTCTGCCGCATTAAAGCCCAACTGAGCTGCCAAGTCGTCTAGCTTGATTACGGTTTTACCTTCGCGCTGCAGCAGTTTCTCAACCGCATCGCGGCCTTTGGCTACAGTCTCAGCAGTGGCAAGGGCATTGAACCAAGCGCGTACCTTAGCGCGTGCACGGTGACTAACCAAAAAGCCCAGCTCTGGATTAAGCCAATCTCGAGAAGGTCCACCCTCTTTGGCAACCGTAACTTCTACCGTTTGTCCGTTTTTAAGGGGTGTGGACAAAGGTAACATGACACCATCCACCCGCGCACCCCGGCAACGATGTCCTACGTTGGTGTGCACGCTGTAGGCGAAATCGACTGCTGTGGCTCCCCGGGGCAACTCGATAATGGCAGCTTCAGGGGTGAGTACGTAAATATGATCGTCCAGCAAGCCTTCGGCGTTTTGCACCTCTACGCCTGCGTTTTCGCGCTGCTGACCACTGGCCACATCGCGCTCCCATGCCAACAGTTGACGCAACACCGCAATTTTTGCATCGTACTCACTGCTTGCAGTAACGGCACCGGTGTAGCCTTTGGTACCGGCTTCTTTGTAGGCCCAATGTGCAGCAACGCCGTGCTCGGCATGGTCGTGCATCGATTGTGTGCGTAATTGCACTTCAATTGGTTGACCGGAATCATCGCGCACAACTGTGTGTAAAGACTGGTAGCCATTGACCTTGGGGCGGGCAATGTAGTCGTCAAACTCGTCGCTGATGGGGGTGTATTGGCTGTGTACCCAGCTCAATGCAAAATAACAGTCGTTGACACTGGGAACAACGATGCGCAAAGCGCGGATGTCATAGACTTGGTCAAAACTCAACGATTTGCCACGCATTTTTTTGTAAATGCTGTATATGTGCTTAGGACGACCTTGCACTATTGCATCTAGTCCTTGTTGTTGCAGCGCAGCGGCAATGTGATGACGCAGAGTTTCCAACGCAGACTCGCGCTCAGTGCGCTTTTGATCGAGAAGCTGAGCAATTTGCTTATAGATTTGCGGCTCTAGAAAACGGAATGACAGGTCTTCCATTTCCCACTTAATTTCCCAAATTCCTAAACGATTGGCCAAAGGAGCAAATACCTGCTGGGCTTCGCTGGCGAGCCCTTGGGGCACTGGTAGTTTAGTAGCCGCAAAATAACGCAAGGTTTGCAAGCGAGATGCCAGCCGCAACAATACGACCCGCAAATCGCGTGAAAACGCCAGTAGCATTTTTCGCACGCTCTCAATTTGCGCTGCCGGCGTATGGGCAGATACGGGCAGTGCAGTGGCCTCGCGCGTGGCTTGCTGTACTGCATGCTGGGTGTAGCGCGCCATGCGCTGCAATTTAACCAGCTTGGTGGTTTCCAGCGCAAGATTGGCAAAGTTCTCGCCAAATGCTTTGGCAATGACATCGTGCGGTTTATTCAAGTGCTCGCAGGTGTACACCAAATAACTGGCAGCCTGCATGGCCTCAGAACCACCAATGCTTTTGAGGATGGAGGCGACAGCATCCGCATGCGCCAGAATATTTTCGCCAGTGTCCAGACTTTCCTGTGCCAGCAACGGCTCTGCAAAAGCGCGGGCACGGACCAAGGCTCCCGCTTGTTCGGGCAAACTGTGGGCGGTAGCTGCAATGAGTGGTGGTGGCGATACTGCAGCCTGATCTGAAAATAAACTTTTCATATGGCTATAGGTTACAGCAAGAATGAGGTGATGGCTTGCACTTGTTCAGAAACTACCAAAGAAGGTGCGTGCCCTACCCCGGCAAACTCTATCCATCGGGCATGTGGGCCACGCTCGGTCATAGCTTGCGCGGTATGGGCTAAAAGTAAATCAGAATCGGCACCACGCAATAACAACGTGGGGATGGTAATGGATTCATAAATCTGCCACCATATGGCCTCGGCCTGCTGCGATGATTCTTGGGTCAGCGTTTGGAAAGGCAGCGCAATGGCCGGGTCGTAGTGCAACCGGACTTCTGCCCCAAATGATGCAACTGGCTTGAGCATGGGTAATGACAAAGCACGCCACTGCTCGTCAGTCAGTGCTCCAAACGATTGAAATAAAAACTGCAATGCGCGCAAACCCTGCTCAAGCGTTGCAAACTGCATGTTTTGCCCCAGATAGCCGCGTATGCGTTGCAAGGCGTTCCATTCAATCACTGGGCCTACGTCATTGAGCACCAAATGCCGCACCTGCAGCCCCGCCGAGGCGGCATGCGCACAGACAGCCATGCCAATTAACCCCCCCATACTGGTACCTACCCAGTCCAGCGTTTTCGGGTTGAGCGCTTGTAACAGGGTGAACATATCGGCCACATAGGTAGGAATTTGGTAGCCTTGTGAATTATTAAGCCAGTCGCTGTTCCCTCGCCCCACCACATCGGGAGAAATGATGCAGATATTACCGCCCGCTTCTTTTACCAATGCTTGAGCCAGCACGTCAAAATCGCGTCCTTGGCGCGTGAGTCCGTGCACACACACCACCGCATGCTCTGCCTTTGGGTTGCCCCATTGCCAATAAGCCATGCGGTGGGGCTGTTGCTGATAGCTGCATTCAACAAAATGAAGGCTTGGATTTTGCATGGTACGGTGCAATGGTTTCATAATGGTGCCATGCTAAACGATTGAATTAACCACGAAGAAGGATTAGCGCATGTTACAAGGAAAAACGGCTTTGGTTACTGGCTCAACTAGCGGTATTGGACTAGGCATTGCCAAAGCTTTGGCGGCACAGGGTGCCAATGTGGTGCTGAATGGTTTTGGTGATGCAGAAGGCCCGCAGGCGGAAATAAAAGCATTGGGTGCAAAGGTGAGTTATCACGGTGCCGACATGAGCCGCCCAGCCGAGATTGAAGAAATGATGCAACACGCAGCCATAACTTTTGGCAGGGTG
>CALPVM020000164.1 GCA_943327015.2 Akkermansia muciniphila | reverse complement strand
TCTTTTTCAAAGTTGAGCAAAAACAACCGGACACGTGCGCGGTCTACCGGGTCACCGGGCATGAGTTGCGGGTGGGGAAAACGCTCATCAATGTATTCGTTGATGATGTTGGATTCGTACAAAATAAGATCACGTTCCACCAAAATTGGCACCTGGCCATAGGGGTTCATAACATTGATGTCTTCAGGTTTGTTGTAAAGGTCAACGTCACGGATTTCAAAATCCATACCTTTTTCAAACAAAACAAAACGGCAGCGGTGGGAATAGGGGCAGGTAGTACCTGAATACAGCACCATCATGGCAAAAGACTCCTAAAATTAAAAAGAGTGGGTTGCCTTGGCAAGCCCACTCTGCATTCGTCAAGTGTCCTTATGTGGGGGCACTTGCGACAATTAAAATACCTTTATTTGACTTCTTTCCAGTAGGCCGCATTGAGGCGCCATGTAAATAAAGTCATGACGCACAAAAACAACATAACCCACACACCAATACGAACGCGTGTGTTTTGAGCTGGTTCAGCCATCCATTGCAAATAGTTCACCAAGTCACCCATAGCTTGATCGTATTGCACAGGTGTCATGGTACCGGGGGTAATTTGCTCCCAGCCCTTGAGTACCTGAACTTCATGACCATGGTCGTTGGTTGTCACGAACACGGGCTTGCGCATACCTTGCAGCTCCCATAGCACGTGCGGCATACCTACGTTGGGAAACGCCAGATTGTTCCATCCGGTAGGCTTGGTGTCATCAGGGTAATAGGTGCGTAAATAGGTGTAAAGGTAGTCAGCACCTGAGCCTTGTCCTACAGCCGAGCGTGAGCGGGCAACCAGTGTGAGGTCGGGTGGATTGGCTCCAAACCAGTCCTTAGCTTGGCGTGGGTCAATAGCAGCTTTCATGGTTTCGCCTACTTTTTCAGTGGTGAAGAGTAGGTTGTCCTTGATTTGTTGCTCGGTTAGACCAATGTCTTTTAAGCGGTTGTAACGCATAAAAGCTGCAGAGTGGCAGTTCAGGCAATAGTTAACAAACAGCTTGGCACCGTTTTGCAAGGAACCTAAGTCGTTGGTGTTTTTGGGGGCTTTGTCCCATGCAATGCCGCCACCAGCAGCATGGGCGCTAGCCACAAAACCTATGGCTGCCAGTATTGTGATGAGTATTTTTTTCATTCTTGGGTTCTCCGACTCAGTGGGCTACAAAATTCACACGATCAGGCACGGCTTTGGTGTCACCAATCTGGCTCCACCAAGGCATAAGCAGGAAGAAGCCAAAGTAAAACAGCGTTCCGACTTGTGATACACGCTCGCCAATCGGGGAGGGTGGGAGTACACCAAGGTAACCCAGCACTAGGAAGTTCAATACAAAAATAGCGTAGAGATACTTGTGCCAGTCAGGGCGGTAGCGGATGGATTTGACATTACAGTTATCCAACCATGGCAGGAAGAACAGAATAATCACTGCACCACCCATGACCACAACGCCCCAGAATTTGGCATCAATAGACATCATCATGGCGGTCAAAGCAACTGCACCGATAACGATGGCGCCTTTAAAAATGCCAGCCATTTTGATTTTGACAACGCTCAGAATGGCCGCACCGATAACGCAGGCAATCAGGGCGTACATCATTTCGCTGGTAATGGCACGCAGCATGGAGTAGAACGGTGTGAAATACCACACTGGAGCAATGTGCAACGGTGTTTTGAGTGGGTCAGCTGGAATAAAGTTGTTGTACTCCAAGAAGTAACCACCAAACTCAGGTGCAAAGAAGATGATGGCAGAAAACACCATCAAGAACACGCTCACCATAAAGATGTCATGCACAGTGTAGTAGGGGTGGAAAGGAATACCATCCAAAGGGTGACCCTTGGCGTCGCGTGGGGCTTTAGGTCCTTTAATTTCAACACCATCAGGGTTGTTGGAGCCGACTTCATGCAATGCAATGATGTGTGCAGCCACCAAACCTAACAGCACCAGTGGTACGGCAATAACGTGGAAGCTGAAAAAGCGGTTCAGAGTTGCGTCACCTACAACATAGTCACCACGAATCAACAAAGCCAAATCAGGTCCGATGACGGGTACTGCAGCAAACAGGTTCACAATAACTTGAGCACCCCAGTAGCTCATTTGACCCCATGGCAACAGGTAGCCCATGAAGGCTTCCGCCATCAGGCACAGAAAAATGCCGCAACCGAATAACCAGACCAGTTCACGTGGTTTGCGGTAGCTACCATAGATCAAACCACGGAACATATGCAGGTACACCACTACAAAAAATGCTGATGCACCGGTGGAGTGCATATAGCGGATTAGCCAGCCCCAGGGTACGTCACGCATGATGTACTCAACAGAACCAAAGGCTAAATTAGCGTCTGGCTTGTAGTGCATCACTAAAAATATGCCGGTTACGATCTGAATAACCAGAACCAGCATGGATAGTGCACCAAAAATGTACCAGAGGTTAAAATTTTTCGGTGCGTAATACTCGCCCAAGTGCTCGTTATACAGTTTGCTTAACGGGAAGCGGTTATCTATCCAATTGAGCAGCCGTGCAGAGGCCGGTGCATTGGGGGAGATTTCTTTCATTTCAGCCATAGGGTATGCTCCGTGCGCTTAAGGGTCAGGCTTTTTTGTCTTCGCCAATCAGCAACTTGCTGTCGGAGAGGTACATATGGGGGGGGACTTCCAGATTGTCTGGTGCGGGTTTGTTTTTGTAAACTCGCCCAGCCATATCAAAGGTAGATCCGTGGCAGGGGCAGAAAAAGCCGCCTTGCCAGTCGTTAGGCAAAGAAGGTTGTGCGCCAGTTTGGAATTTGTCGGATGGAGAGCAGCCCAAGTGAGTGCAGATACCTACAGCAACAAAATATTCAGGTTTAATGGAGCGTGCTTCGTTGCGAGCATACTCTGGAGTGAATTCATCGGGCTTGCGCTTGGACTCCGGATCAGCCAGTTGGTCTGTGAGCTTGGAGAGTGCTGCCAGTTGCTCTGGCGTGCGGCGTACAACCCATACGGGTTTTCCGCGCCACTCCACAGTTAGTTTTTCGCCTGGTTTAAGTTCAGCTAGGTCTACTTCAACCGCTGCACCGGCCGCTTTGGCGCGCTCAGATGGCTGAAATGTGCTTACGAAGGGAATAGCTGTGGCTACTGCGCCAGCTGCGCCAGCACAGCTTGAAGCAATTAACCAAGTCCGTTTGCTGGAGTCGATTTGTTGTTGGTCGACAAGGTTTTCACTCATGAGAATCCTCAATGAACATCGCTAGTAAAGGGTGATTGGAGATTGTAGCTGACCGACATCACGAGTTTCAAGCTAAAGTCTGGTGATATGCGCTTTCAGCCCCTAAGTTATTCACTTTTTTGAACGATTGTGTTCGCGGTGTAAGAAAATATTGGCAATTGGGGTTGTTAATCAGCATCATTTAACATGCGCATGCATTTTTAGCCATCCGAATAGCCTCGATCAAACTCGATGCATCGGCGGCGCCCGTTCCTGCAATGTCAAACGCTGTTCCGTGGTCGGGACTGGTGCGTACCAACGGTAGGCCCAGCGTCACATTGACCCCCTTTTCAACCCCCAAGTATTTGACCGGAATTAAACCTTGGTCGTGGTACATGGCTATGACTACATCGAATTCAGCCGGATGCTGGGCCGACTGGCGTGCGCGCATGAATACCGTATCTGGCGCAAAGGGGCCATAGGCATCCAAGCCTGATTGGCGAGCCGCAGTGATCGCGGGCTGGATAATGTCTATTTCTTCCCGGCCAAAGAGTCCGCCCTCGCCTGCATGCGGGTTGAGTCCCGCAACCGCGATGCGTGGAGCGCGATCGAGTAATGGTTGAAGGGCTTGGTGCGTAATACGAATGGTTTCCAGAACGTTGGGGGTTGTAACTGCATCCAAGGCGTTACGCAATGACATGTGCACACTCACAAGTACGGTACGTAACTCATCGTTGGCCAGCATCATTCGCACAGGCAACTGTGAATTTTGCACCCCTTTGTGCTTTGCTGATAACCACTGCAGCATTTCTGTGTGCCCGGGAAACTGGCAGTAAGGCAGTCCTGCAGCCGACAGCGCTTCTTTGTGAATAGGTGCTGTAACGAGTGCGTGAACCTTTTTATCCAATGCGGCTTGCGCTGCCCACACGATGCAACGTCCGGCAAATTCACCTGCACTGGCATTAACTTTGCCAAAGGGCGCTAATGGCGGTGGGGCGCCTATTTGCAATAGTGGCAGGCAACGCGGCGGCGTGTTTAAGGCTTCTTCTGGCTGTGTGATCACTGCTACGGGCAAGGCGGGGTGTCCGTCTTTTACAAAGAGACTGCTTGCGCGGCGCATGGTCGCAAGGTCTCCAGCAACAAAGCAGCCATGTAACAATTCTGGTTGTGAAATGAATGCTTTGGCAATAATTTCTGGCCCGATGCCGGCGGCATCTCCTTGGGTAATAGCAATGGGTAGGTGCATGACTCAAATTACGCAGGGTTGTCTATGTCTATAAATTCGTGCTCCAAGCCAAGCCGCTGAGCCATGTGGTTACCTACAGCTTGAACTCCGTAACGTTCGGTGGCGTGGTGACCGCACGCCAAAAATGAAACCCCACACTCGCGCGCATAATGTGCTTGGGGTTCGGATATTTCGCCGGTAATAAATGCATCTACACCCGCTGCAATCGCAGATTCAAAATACCCTTGGGCTCCGCCGCTACACCATGCAAGCCGTTGTATGGGGCGGTCATGACCTACAACACAAGTCACTGTGCGTCCCAGTGCTTGGGCAATGTGTTGTGAAAGGTTTGCCGTGTCGGGAAACACCTGATCGATAGGCTCGCCCATAAAACCCAATTGGTTGTCTCCAAAACGACCAGTGGCTTGTAAACCCAATACTTTGCCCAATGTGGCGTTATTGCCCAGATCAGGATGTGCATCCAGAGGCAAATGGTAGGCAAACAGGTTGATGTTGTGTTGCAAAAGTAGAGCGAGGCGTTGCCGCATCCAACCCGTAATACAACCGCTTTGACCACGCCAAAACAGTCCGTGGTGCACCAGCAAAGTGTCGGCCTCAGCTGCAATTGCAGCTTCAATAAACGCCAGGCTTGCAGTTACCCCGCTTGCAATTTTACGAACGGTGGCGCAACCTTCTACCTGTAGGCCATTGGGGCCGTAGTCTTTAAAGCGCTCAGGTTGCAGAAGCGCATCGAGTTCATGATGGAGTGTTTGGCGTTGCGTCATGGTCTATTTCAAGTGTGGAGTCGCATCCTTTACCTGCCGCTATCCAGCGTCTTGCACTTTTTTGCAGCACGTAGGCAAGCAACGGGGTTACCCATCTTAATAGAAAGGGGAGGGAGTTTGTGGCCACTTCGCGAGAATGGCTAAGCGCTCCGCAGCGGTAAAGTTGTAGTGGAGCATACCAGCGCAAGGCGACACAGGCTCCTGTTCGTTTGCGTGACAACAACATACCCAAGGGGCATGGCTCGTATAAACAGCATACGCCACAACCATTGCAGGGTGCTCCGATTGCAGGTTTGGCGGGTGCCAGCGGCTGAATGTAAATAATTTGGGTAGACTTCTCCATAGATGCCCTGCAATGTACCTGTTTTGTTCCGGTGCATGGGCTTGCCATTTACAATTTGGTCTGTTTTTTTGCAATGTGCAAGACTTTATACGGGGCGGATTCAAGTACGAAGTGCAACTTTGATTAACTATGGTTAGGAGGCTGAGGATGTTTAACATACAAGGCTTTCTGACCTGCAAGTCGAAGTTACCCGATGAATTACAAACACCTCAGCCAAATTGAACGATACCAGATTTACAGCATTATGAAAGCCCGGCACACCGTCACAGTGATTG
>CALPVM020000163.1 GCA_943327015.2 Akkermansia muciniphila | reverse complement strand
CCACCGCTGCCAGTGCACACAATCACCCGGTGGTTTTGCAACAAGTCTTTCATGCCGCACTCCCTTGGCATACCACCAGCGCATCCGCCAAACGCTCCAACATGGTGTTGACATGCACCAAGGGCACCATAGGCAAGGTACTCACACGCCCACCACCACTCTGCGCCAACCGCTCCAGACTACTGATTTGGCGCTCACGAATGCGCTGCATCTGCACCTCAAACAGTGATTCAGGGGCAAACCGTTGCGAATGTGGCGCATCTGGAATAGACAACATACGGTTACAGTAAATGTCAGGCTGAATGCCGGTTTCGGCCTGAATGCTGACCGCCATTTCACACGCCTCTGTGATCGGCATTTCTTCAGCCAACGTTACCAAACGGTACTCACACAGCGCAGCATCCGACAAAATCTTGGTAATAGCGCGCGACTGTCGATGCAAGGAGCCATTGGCTGCTATCGCTGCGAAACCACGCGGTGCGCGCAGCAAGGTCATAAACTGCCCTGTGGCGTAGGCATCTACCACCACCACGTCCACATCTCGCTTGTACCAATCGTTCAGCATCGGGGCGGTAATTTTGCCCAAAATGGCAATTTCACTCAGGCTGGGCGCAGCACCAATCAATGCCTGCATCACGGTGTTGTTAAGCACCATGTTGGCAGCAGACTTGAAAATCAGATAATGCGTGATGTACTCGCGCAGCGATCCCTCTACATCCCAGCGCGCCACCTGAATATTGTCACGCCACAGCACCGGCACATCTGTCACCGGCAAACCCAAAAAAGACCCGTAAAAACTACGACTCCCCAACTCCACCAACAGCACCGACTTACCTTGACGTGCAAACTCCAACGCGGTTGCTGCGGCCACTGACGATTTGCCAACACCGCCTTTACCCGTGACAAAAACAATGCGGTGAGCAGTGGAGGCAGAATTTATCTTCATATCGATCTGTTGTTAGTTTGCGTATTATCCAATCAACCCACTCCAGCCACACGCAAACGTATCATCAGGCAATGTAAAACCATCAAAAGTTTGACTGACATCTATGATCGAATAAATTAAACATACACAACCATTGCATCGAACCGATTCAACTTTTTTGGTGCATGCATGCACCCATTTGGCTTTCAATTGCACAAAAAGACCCTAAAAGCGGACTTATATAATAAAAAGAAGTATTAAAAACGCAAAATAAAACAAAAAATATTAAAAAAACCACCAACTAAGGGTAATTCCCTTACAGAAGAAAGCATCAAAACCACAAAACCATGGCACAAGATGTGCAAGACCATTTATACTCGCAGGAGAATGTAAGGACAGCTGAAGTCACAACACAATCTTTTCAAGCTTTCATAATCGGTTCATCAACCTCAAATTTGATGCGGTTATTAGGCTACTGATTACAAAATGACTCCACAATCAAAACAATTTTTTTAATTCGGAGAATTCGCCCATGGCTACTTCCAAGCTAATGCTTGACTACATTTATGATCATGAAGCAACTTTGGCCGAGCGCGTGTATCTCACGCAGCCCTTGGGCGATGGCTTAGTGGCTGACTTCACTTGGGGACAAGTCCTCGAGCAATCTCGTCGCATGGCAACCTATTTGCAAGCGCAAGGGTTTGAGCCAGGCTCCCGCATTTCCATCCTGTCCAAAAACTGCGCGCATTTCTTTATGGCCGAAATCGCCATTTGGATGGCCGGTTACACCACTGTTGCAATTTTCCCAACTGAAACCGCTGAAACCGTGCGCTATGTTCTTGAGCATAGCGGTGCCAGCTTGTTATTTGTTGGCAAACTAGACACATGGGAACAACAAGTTCCCGGAGTACCAGCTGGCTTGCCCTGCATTGCATTTCCTCTTGCACCCAAAACCAGCCTTAAAACCTGGGACTCGGTTATGGCTGACAACAAGCCCATGCCAGGACGCCCAAAACGCAATGCCAAAGATTTGGCAATGATTATTTATACCTCCGGCTCCACAGGACAGCCCAAAGGTGTAATGCACAGCTTTGAGCGTGTTACTAAGGCCAGCGAAGGCATGATGCATGATATGAAATCGCGCATCGGACAAGACACAGAAAACCGTGTCATGTCTTACTTGCCACTCGCCCACGTGTTTGAACGCGCCTGGATTGAATGCACCTCCATGGTCGACGGCAAAACCCATGTATTCTTTGCCGAAACACTGGATACATTCGTGAAAGACCTGAACCGTGCGCGCCCCACCTCGTTTATCTCGGTGCCCCGTTTATGGCTCAAATTCCAGCAAGGCGTTTTTGCAAAAATGCCGCCCAAGAAAATCGATCGCCTGTTGCGCATTCCAATTGCCGGCAAATTGGTCGGCAAGAAGATTCTCAAAGGCTTGGGTCTAGATGCCGCTTTGTTGGCGGGCAGCGGTTCAGCTCCTATTCCTGCTGAACTCATTAACTGGTACCGTCGTCTAGGTCTTAACCTAGTTGAAGGTTACGCCATGACCGAGGACTTCGCCTACTCACACAACTCCACACCTGAAATCAATGCTCCCGGCTGTGTAGGCGTGCCACTTGAAGGCGTTCTGGTTCGTTTGAGCGAAGAGGGTGAAATTCTTATTAAATCACCTGGCCAAATGGTCGGTTACTACAAACGTCCTGACCTCGACGCTGAAGTATTTACCGAAGACGGCTATTTCCGTACCGGAGACCGTGGCGAACGCCGTGCTGATGGCCTGTTAAAAATTACCGGCCGTGTTAAAGAACTGTTCAAAACATCCAAAGGTAAGTACGTATCTCCTGCCCCTATTGAAAACAAAATCAATGCTCACCCATTGGTTGAAATGTCTATGGTTTCCGGTGTTGGGCAAGTTTCTGCATACGCTTTGTTAGTTTTGGCTGAAGACATTCGTCCTAAGCTTAACGACCCCGCAGTGCGCAAAGATGTTGAAAAACAACTCACAGAGCTGTTGCATGAAGTGAATCGTGATTTAGCTGACTACGAACAACTTCGTATGTTTGTTGTTGCAGCTGAACCATGGAGCATTGAGAGTGGTTTGCTCACACCAACCATGAAAATTCGTCGTAATCGCATCGAAGCCTCTGTTGAAAAGAACCTCGATACCTTTTACGCAAGCAAGGGTGCAGTTTACTGGGCTTAATTGCTTCCTGTTACCCACAACAAAAAGGCACCTTAGGGTGCCTTTTTTATTTTTCAACATTTTTTGTCCTTTATTTGATCTTTAGCAATCCTTTACAATACACACAATTAGCACTCACTTTAATAGAGTGCTAACATTGCGTCTATGCAATCAAGGAGAGTGACGACATGACATACGCTATTGCTTCCAGTACTTCAGCGCTAACTATTCCTAACCCGTGGACTTTGGTTCCATCCCTAGGCAACTTAGATGCCTATATTTCTGCAGCTAACCGATTACCTATGCTCACGCAAGAAGAAGAGCAGGAATACGCGCGCAAGTACCAACAAAGTAACGACGTAGAGGCTGCGGGAAAACTGGTTTTATCGCATTTACGATTGGTCATTTCTATTTCACGCCAATATCTTGGCTATGGCCTGCCCCATGGTGACCTGATTCAAGAGGGCAATGTAGGCCTCATGAAAGCAGTCAAGCGCTTCGACCCCGAACAAGGCGTTCGTCTTGTGAGCTATGCCTTGCATTGGATCAAGGCCGAAATTCACGAGTACATTCTTAAAAATTGGCGCATGGTCAAACTTGCTACGACCAAAGCGCAACGCAAGCTGTTTTTTAACTTGCGGTCTATGAAGCAACGCTTTAAGGCAGAAGGAGCGCTTGGCGATGCAGACACCCATCGTGAATCCTTAAGCAAAGATCAAATCCAGTCCATGGCGCGAGAGCTGCATGTTAAACCCGAAGAAGTCATTGAAATGGAAGCGCGCTTGGCCGGTGGCGATGTACTTCTTGACCCTAGTCCGTCTGATGATGGGGATGATGCATTTGGCCCTATCGCGTACTTAACAGACCACAGCCATGAGCCCACAGCCATTATGGAAGCACAGCAACGTGATTTCCTGGCTACCGACGGCATAATAACAGCGCTGAATGCGCTGGATGCCCGTAGCCGCCGCATTGTTGAAGAACGTTGGCTCAAAGTTAACGATGACAACACTGGTGGCATGACACTGCACGACCTAGCGGCCGAATACGGTGTTAGTGCTGAACGCATTCGCCAGATTGAAGTTGCTGCCATGAAAAAAATGAAAGCAACATTGTTGGCATACGCCTGAAGCCTAAGCTACAAAACTCAAACAGGGCTAACCACCTTGTTTGAGCAACAGCTTGATGTCAGAGGCTAATTTTTCTGCACCACTGGCGTGTCTGGTAAATAAGCGTAGTGCAGCCTTGGTATCAAACACATAACTGCCGGCTGTGTGGTCGATGGTGTAGCTGGTAGCCGTTTTTCCGTCTACTTTTTTATAGTACACCTTAAATTCTTTAGCCAAAGTCGGCAGATTGTTTGTGGTGGTGTAAAGTGCTAAAAAAGACGCATCAAAGCTCTCCATATAAGCCTTGAGTACCTCTGGCGTATCTCGCTCCGGATCCAGCGTTATAAAAATACCCTGAACCTTATCGCCATCTTTGCCCAAAAGTTTCTTAACTTGGGCTAACTCCATCATGGATGTTGGGCACACATCCGGGCACTGGGTATATCCAAAAAAAACCACCACTACCTTACCAGCAAAATCAGTGAGATTCCGCTCCACTCCGTTATGGTCATTTAAAGTAAATTTTTTTCCATAATTTACGCCTGTAATATCTACAGAATTGAACTGTGGTTTGCTCTCAGTGCAACCTTGAAGCGCAGTACCGCACAAGGTCAAAAGCAAAGTGGCAGAGACAAGCAGCTTTAATACATTTTGTTTAAGCATCTCACACCTTACAGTAAATAATGATCCAGCAACAAGGCCGCAAACAACACACTCAAGTGCACCAATGAAAAACGAAATGTTGCACGCGCCAACTCATCCGAGTAGTTTTTCTTTAAACGCCAGGCATAAACACAAAACCCCACCCCAAGCACTACAGCTGCAAACAAGTAAAGCCAGGAACTCATGCCATAGATAAAAGGCATTAAACCCGCAGCAAACAGCACCAAGGTATAAAGCAATATATGTAAACGTGTAAATTCGCTGCCATGGGTTACCGGCAACATTGGAAGCCCTGATTTGCGATACTCCTCAACCCGGTACAAGGCCAAAGCCCAAAAGTGTGGAGGTGTCCATAAAAAAATAATGAGAAACAATATTAAAGCTTCCGGCCCAACATCACCTGTCATTGCGGCCCACCCAAGCACTGGGGGCATGGCGCCAGAGGCTCCGCCAATCACAATGTTTTGCGGTGTTAGCGGTTTTAAAATAACGGTATAAATAACTGCATAACCTACAAATGTGGCAAACGTTAGCCACATAGTTAATGGATTGACGTAAAAATACAATATCAGCGATCCGGCCACGCATAAAACTGCAGAAAACATCAGCGTTTGTCTGTCACTCAACTCGCCGCGCGCCGTTGGTCGCCATGCAGTGCGCTTCATTTTGGCATCAATGCCCTTTTCAACAATACAGTTAAAAGCAGCTGCTGCTCCCGCCACAAGATAAATACCCATACAGGCCCACAAAGCCAATGCAATGTTCTCTAGGGTGGGTAATCCAGGTACAGCGAGAACCATGCCTATAAGAGCACAAAACACAATTAACTGAATAACCCTTGGCTTGGTTAGTGCATAAAACTGCAAAACTACCGAAGGGCTCTGCATCGCATCATTGGCGCTCATTCATACTCCCAGTTTTTAAAGACGTGGTTAACATCCATACCAAT
>CALPVM020000162.1 GCA_943327015.2 Akkermansia muciniphila | reverse complement strand
CACATCAGGTACAGCTTATAGCGTGTTTTGGAGTAAACCAACAAGAAGAACAAACCAAAGAAAGGCACAACGTAAGAAACAATTAAGCGTGATTCGCCACCCAGCACCTGATAACCCACCAAAGACCTGTCGTGTTGGTCGTATTTATGCAGTTCAAGCGGAAGCTGATAAATACCTGCCATTAAAGGGGTGTCCACACGAATAGCAATTACTTGCTTTGGCGCAATTTTGAAACGGATTGGAATAGCTTGAATAGAGAAGTAGCGCTCTACGTTAATGTCTTTAGGACGGCGATAAACTTCTTTGCCATCCACATACACTTCTACGCGACCCATGTAGGCATTGAGCAGCAAAACTGCTTCTTGGCCTTCTAGCGACGGGCTGAACTCAAAGTTACCACGGTACCAACCTACCGGAAACACTTTGGTGTCTTCGTAAATGCCTTTCCAAGGCCCTGGTGCTTTTGCCAGCTTCCAGGCTGAGGTATCTATACCCACATCTTTGTTGGTGGGAGCGTCGTCCCGGGTAAAAAGCCACTTTCCTTGCAACTTAACCGGTTTGTCCAAACTGGTAATTTGGATTTTACAGGAAGTGCAGCCCTCTGGATAGTTTTGCGCCATGGCTGGTGCAACACTTAAGAGCGTCAAAAGAAACAGCAGAAAGCTCAGGATTCGTACTTGCATAGTTTGTCTACTCAGTTAATTTTACGAAGGGCTGTTGCGCCCAACTTACCCACTCTCCAGACAATCATGCCTAATAGGTGGTTTTTATAAGTGTAATCCCTGAATTGCCCGGTTGCAGTCCCATGGCAACTATTTTTAAAAAAACTCTATATGGCCGCGCTCAAAAATTCGGCCTTTTGGGCCAAGTCCTGGTCGCTGTCGGCATAGCGGATGGCTATATCCTGAAATTCTTGCTTCAGTGCCAAAAAGGCATCTACTATGTCGGGGTCAAAATGGCGGGCTCTACCCTCAACAATTATGGCTTCGGCCTGAGCATGCGGCATGCCGGCTTTGTAGACCCGCGGGCTAATTAAGGCATCGTACACGTCGGCCAAGGCCATCAAGCGCCCTGCAATGGGAATGGCATCCCCAGCCAGACCAAGCGGATAGCCTGAGCCGTCCCACTTTTCGTGATGCGAATAAACAATGTCCTTGGCAATCTCTAAAAAATCCACGCTTTCGCCGGATATTTTTTGCGCCCCATCAATCGCATCGCGCCCGAGCGTGGGATGTTTTTTCATGATCTCGAACTCTTCGGGCTGGTAGCGACCGGGCTTGAGCAAAATCTTGTCGGGAATACCTACTTTGCCAATGTCGTGCAGCGGTGCACACTTGTACAAAATGGTAATCATGTCGGGCGTTAGGAACTCGCTGAATCGCGGGTTACTGCTCAAATACTCCGCCAATACACGCACATAATTCTGGGTACGACGCAGGTGGTTGCCGGTATCAATATCACGGGTTTCTGCCAATGAGGCCAACGCCAAAATAGCCACGTCTTGCAATGCTTCTAATTGACGGGTGCGCTTGGCGACTTCAAATTCGAGGTATTCGTTATTAATACGCATTGCACGTGAGTTAGCCACTTCGTAAAAGTGGGCACGCACGCGAGACAGCAATATTCTGGGGTTGATAGGACGGGTGATGTAATCGACCGCCCCCAACTCCAGACCGAGCTCTTCGTCTTCAGACTCGGTTTGGCTGGTTAAAAAAATCACAGGAATATGCTGGGTGGCAGGGTCGGCCTTAAGGCGACGGATGACCTCATATCCATCCATATCCGGCATCAGGATGTCCAACAAAATCATGTCCGGAGGATCTTCCTGCACAATTTTGAGAGCTTTGGCACCATGATTGGCCGCCTTGACCGTGTAATGCGGTTGTAACAGACCTGCCACCAAGGACAGGTTGGCGGGAGTGTCGTCAACCACCAGCACAGTGGATTTCACAGAGGGAAATAGATCCATGGTCTTTACAAATTTTCAATACAAAATCAATAGCTAGCCAGCAAGCGCCTGTTGCAGTATAGCAAGCGCCTGATCAAAGTCAAAATTTACCACATGTTGCAACATGACCGCCCAGATATCTGGCAATCTCGGCTCCAAAACCGCAGCATTTTGACGCATATAGGCTTCTGCCTCGGTGTTACTGTCCGCCAATAGCTGTGCAAGGGTTTTAAGTTGTTCGGAAATGTCTGTTACCGAATTACTAGACGCTGACACTCGGATGATAGGAACCTCTGCTGGCAAAGCGACGTCCAACGCCTGCAATAGGATGGCGGCATGCGCCACAAAAGCGTCGTAGGCCGGCTGCAACTGGGGCGTGCGTTGCTCATTTTTTAGAAGTTGCTCCAGATGGGCGCAAAGCTGTTGGCATTGCTTGGCTCCCAGGTTGGCGGCTACGCCTTTCAGGCTATGCGCTATGCGCTTGGCCTGTGCGTAATCGCCACCCGCCAAAGCGGCATGAAGTTGCTGGGGTGCTTCCAGCAAAGTTGCTCTGAATTTGCGCAGTAAGGAGGTGTACAGGGTGTGGTTACCTGCACACTGGCGCAGTCCTAAGGCAGTGTCGATACCGGCAATCACCACGCCATCGCTCGCAAGAGGTGCGTCAATTTCTTTTGGCACCACCCCATGCCGCCAACGGTCCAGAGTACGGTACAGCAAAGTGGGGTCGATAGGCTTAGTCAGGTGCTCGTTCATACCCTCTGCCAGGCAACGCTCGCCCTCTTCTGCAAAAGCATGCGCTGTCATGGCGATGATAGGCAGATTGTCAAAGCGCGGGTTTTTGCGTAACTCAATGGTGGCGGTGTGGCCACACATCACAGGTAACTGCAAATCCATCAATACCAGTGCCCATGGCACTGGGTTAGGCGCGGCATTGAGCAAATCGAGCGCTTGCTGACCGTCGCCTGCTACGGTAACGTGTACACCTTTGGACTCCATGAGCTCAACGGCTATTTGCTGATTGATTTCGTTGTCTTCTACCAGCAGAACCTTCAAACCAGAGAGGTCTTTCACGGGTTCGGTGTCTGCATGAACCGTTAATGAGGGTGCGGGTGCAGGTGCGGAATGGAGGATTCCAGCCAGAATATCCCATAAGCGCGACTGGCTTACCGGCTTATCGATAAAGGCGCGTGCACCAGCTTCTGTTCCTGCTAAGCGCACTTCATCTGCACCAAACGCTGTAACCATAACAACACCTGGAGGATGGCTTAATCCGCCTTCCTGAATAATATTGCGCGTGGCTTGCACCCCATCTATGCCGGGCATGTGCCAATCCATGAGTACCACGGCATAGGGGTCAGACGCATCGGCCAAGCGCAAGGCCTCCAGTGCAGAGGCACCATCGGCCACATCGCTGGTTCGCATACCTAAGGTGTGCAGTTGCTCGGATAAGATTTCACGGGCACTGGGGTTGTCGTCTACCACCAGCGCCCGTTTACCTTTGGCCAAAGTAGGCCGTTTGTGCTGCGCCAGCTCTGCCCCCATAGGCTCGTCCAGCCACATGGTAAACGTAAACACACTGCCCTGCCCCAGGGATGACTGCACCCCTATGTGCCCGCCCATAAGCTCTACAAAGCGTTTGGAAATTGCCAAACCCAAACCGGTACCGCCATAGCGGCGGGTGGTAGAACCATCCGCTTGGGTAAAGGCCTCGAACAGTCGGCCACTTTGCTCCTCGCTCAAGCCTACGCCGGTATCGGCCACTGCTACCTGTAGCTCGACTTTAGTCTGCTTTTTCTGGCGCAAAGAAATATCTACCCGCACCTGCCCGCGTTCAGTAAATTTGATGGCATTGCTGACCAGATTAAGCGCCACTTGACGAAAGCGCATGGCATCCCCCATAAGGGTGGCGGGCACTTCTGGAGCAACCCGAATCAGATATTCCAGCCCTTTGTCAGCAGCTTTTTGCGAGACAAGCGTAGACATGCTGTCGAGCACATCGTCTAAGCGAAACAGATGGTTTTCTATTTCCATCTTGCCGGCTTCAATTTTAGAAAAATCCAGAATGTCGTTGATCAAACTCAGAAGTGCCGTGCCTTCAGTGTTAATTTTTTGCAAATAGTCCCGCTGCTTGGGGGTTAAGTCGGTTTTAAGCGCCAAATGCGATAGTCCAATGACTGCATTCATGGGAGTGCGGATTTCGTGGCTCATGTTGGCCAAAAATTCGCTCTTGGCACGGGTGGAGGACTCAGCCAACAGACGCGCAGATTGGAGTTGGTCGCGCTGGGTCAGGAGTTCTGCGCGCTGATCTATCAAGGCGCTATGTTGCTCGCGAAGTTCTTCGTCAGAGCGCTGTAATTCCTGCGCCTGGCGTTGTGATTCTTCCAGCAGAGCGCGCGCAATAGCGTTGCGCTTCATAATTTCGAGATTCAAACCAATAACGGGCAACACCTCATTGAGCAACAAATCCTGCTTTTCGGTGGGATTGCCCATGCAGGCAATTTCCATAACGCCGAGTACCAGACCATCGGTGCCCCATATGGGCATGATGCGCACATGGCTTGGAGCCGTATCCAACAAACCCGATTGAACCCGCAAATGGTTGGCCTGAACATCGGTGACCATGATCGACATGCCGTCACGCACGCACTGCCCATGCAAACCGTCTTCAATACCAAACGATTTGGCAGGCAAGTCTTTTTCGGTGATACCCCAACTGCCCCGGTGGTGGTAGCGCTGGGTGTCTTGGTCTAACACGTACAACACACCAAGCTGCGCCCCTGCGATGGGGGTGATGCGCCCCATCAAAATGGTAGCAAATTCGCCCATATCCTGAATGGCCTGCACAGCCACGCCAATTTCTGAAGCACAGGTTTTAACCCAACGGCGCATATCAGCATCTACCGCCACTTGCTGCAACACCTGCAGAGCACGGGCTATGGCGCCTACTTCGTTGTTGTAGTCCGTGTGAGGAACTTGCGTATCCAAGCGACCGGTGGCAAGGTTTTCGATACTAGTACTCAGACGCCTAGAGGGGCGCAACACCGATGTAGCCACCAGTAAACCCAGACTCAAAGCCAACAAACTACTGGTAAAAAGTAGAAATATTATCCAATATTGGTAGTGTTGGGTTTGCTCCTCAGCCTCCTTTACGGCTTGCGCTGCAGTTGCCTGGCGATAAGCAATCAGCTCTGACATGCTGTTTTCGGCACTTCGAAACACCTTGACGTTTTCGGCACTCACCAAAAAGCGCGAAGCTTCTGAGCCTGCTATTTTTTCCGGCTGATCACGCTCAGACATTTCAAGCATGTAATCCATATTACGCATGTACATGCCTAAGTTGTGCGTAATTTCAGCCATCAGGCGCTTACCATGCACGCTGTGATGGAGTTTGTGAATTTCTGCCAATGCCATTTGCAGATTGGTTCGGGCTTGCTCCAACTCTACCCGCGCTTGCCCTTTAGACAAAGAATCCGGAGCCAGCATAACCTGCCGCAATGCCCGCCCTACCTCCAGCAGGTGAATATTGGCATCGCCCACCTTCACAATGCCCTGCACCTCGTTCTGGTACATATTTTGGATTTCAATACCGCGCAAGCGGTTGCCATACAAAGACTGTATACCTATGAGAATAATGACAAACAGCATGGAGCCCAAGCCAATCAAAAGCTTGGTCTGGATTTTCATGCATTCGAAAAATTGCAGTAGTGCGTTCATGGCTTTAGTGGATGTTTGTTACTGCGATTGTGCCTTGTTTTGGGGCGCGTTAGTCCTTGGGCGTAGGCGAGGCCTTTTTGCCATACTTCTGACATTTTTAGCCATCGTTCTTGTGAAATACGGTCATCGAAGCGGGCTTGATCCAAAGTAGCAGACATGGCATCTGCAAGATGAAGAACAACTTG
>CALPVM020000161.1 GCA_943327015.2 Akkermansia muciniphila | reverse complement strand
CGCTCTCCCAAGCCATTGATAGTGCACTCTACTTGGCGTGCGCCACCAATTTTTACACCGGCTAAAGAGTTGGCTACCGCCATACCCAAGTCGTTATGGCAATGCACGGACCAGATGGCTTTATCTGAGTTGGGAACTCGCTCTCGCAATGTCTTAATAAAGTTACCATACAACTCTGGAATAGCGTAACCCACTGTATCCGGCACATTGATGGTAGTGGCACCCTCGTTAATAACCGCCTCCAACACACGGCATAAAAAATCTACATCACTACGGTACCCGTCTTCTGGGCTAAACTCCACATCGCCCACCAAATTGCGAGCAAAGCGAACCGATTGTTTAGCTTGCTCAAACACCTGATCCGGCGTCATACGCAACTTTTTTTCCATGTGTAAGGCAGACGTGGCAATAAAAGTATGAATACGTGCGCTCTCAGCACCCTTTAAAGCCTCTGCTGCACGTGAAATATCACGGTCGTTGGCACGTGACAAAGAACACACTGTGGAGGTTTTGATATTGTTTGCAATCAGTTGCACTGCTTCAAAATCGCCATTCGAGCTGGCAGCAAAACCAGCCTCTATCACATCAACACGCAAGCGCTCCAACTGACGTGCGATTCTCAGTTTTTCATCGCGGGTCATGGATGCACCCGGAGATTGCTCACCGTCACGCAAAGTGGTGTCAAAAATGATTAATTTATCAGCCATGATCTACTCCTTATAAATTTGAAATTTCGCAATAATTTACAGTGCCAAAAAAGCAAAAAGCCCGTTGCAACTGCAAACGGGCTTTATTTGGAACAGTGCAGGCGCTAACCATTCCACCCGAATAGGTAAAAACTTAGTAGCGACAGCAAAGAAAATGTTTTCATGGTTTTAACTTTAACACAATTTAAAGATTTGCACCGAACTATCAATAGCAGTGCAGAAAATTAATTACATGTGCAGTCCGCGTTCTTCTGGTTCGTCGGTAGAGGTACTGATAACGCTAGTGCGCATACCATTGGCCCGTCTCCAACCATACACAATGTAACCACTCAAACCATACAACACAAAAATACCAAATATAACTATAGGTGGATCAATATTGATAATTGCTATACCCAATGCAATAAGCACTATGACAGCAAAAGGCACACTTTTTTTCATGCTCACGTCTTTAAAGCTGTAAAACGGAACATTGGTTACCATGGTTAAACCCGCATAAAGGCATACAGCAAACATAGGCCAAGCAACTGATGCCCCATGAACGCCTCTGTCGGTGAGTAAACCGATAAATCCCGCCACTAACGCAGCTGCAGCAGGCGAAGGCAATCCTTGAAAATAACGCTTATCAACCACTGCCGTATTGACGTTAAACCGAGCCAAACGTAATGCAGCACAAGCACAATATACAAAGGCAGCAAACCAACCCCAGCGCCCTAGATCTTTGAGCGACCAAACGTAGGCAATGAGTGCCGGCGCCGCACCGAAAGACACCATGTCTGCCAAAGAGTCCATTTGCTCACCAAATGCGCTTTGGGTGTTAGTTAAACGCGCCACACGGCCATCCAGACTATCCAGCACCATAGCGCAAAACACACCTAAAGCCGCAAGATCAAACCGCCCTTGTATGGCCATAACGATGGAATAAAAACCACCAAACAATGCAGCCAACGTAAACAAGTTGGGAAGCACATAAATACCTTTGCGCGGTTTACGCACCACAGCAGCACCAGCATTTACAACCGTGTTTTCTACACCATCTTGCATATTCTCTCCTTTAACTGTCCGGAGTGTAAGCCATCTATGAAACAACAAGGGCCACTAATGTGGCCCTTTGACGATAGCACCCGAAAATTAATTACGGGTTTGGTCAACTAACTTGTTTTTCTTAATCCATGGCATCATGGCACGCAGGGTTTCACCTACTTGCTCAATCTGATGTTCGGATGTCAAACGGCGGCGGCTAAGTAGCGTGGGCGCACCGGCTTTATTCTCAAGAATAAAGCTCTTGGCGTATTCACCCGTCTGAATGTCTTTCAGGCACTGACGCATAGCGTCTTTGGTAGCACTGGTAACAATGCGTGGGCCGGTAACATATTCACCGTACTCTGCATTGTTGGAAATGGAATAATTCATGTTG
Source organism: Akkermansia muciniphila (assembly GCA_943327015.2). GTDB lineage: Bacteria > Pseudomonadota > Gammaproteobacteria > Burkholderiales > Burkholderiaceae_C > Allorhodoferax. The sequence goes on along the minus strand of CALPVM020000161.1, from coordinate 3,742 downwards.
GCAATACCACCTTCATAAATCATGTCCACAATCAGCTTCAACTCGTGCAGGCACTCAAAATAGGCCATCTCAGGCGCATAGCCCGCTTCAACCAAAGTCTCGAAACCGGCTTTGATCAACTCAACGGTGCCGCCGCACAACACTGCTTGCTCGCCAAACAGGTCGGTTTCAGTTTCTTCACGGAAATTGGTTTCAATAATGCCAGCTTTACCGCCACCATTTGCCATGGCGTAGCTCAAAGCCAGATCACGTGTACGACCAGATTTATCTTGATGCACAGCAATCAGATGAGGTACACCGCCACCTTGGGCGTATGTACCACGCACAGTGTGACCTGGTGCTTTTGGAGCAACCATCCAAACGTCCAAATCGGAACGCGGGGTAACCAAACCGTAATGCACGTTAAAGCCATGGGCAAATACCAAAGAAGCACCAGTCTTGATGTTAGGCTCAACTTCTTGCGAATAAACACCTGCAATTTGCTCGTCTGGCAACAAAATCATGACCACATCGGCTGCTTTTACAGCCTCAGCCACTTCAGCCACTTGCAAGCCGGCTTTTTCAACCTTAGACCATGAAGCACCGCCTTTGCGCAAGCCAACAATCACCTTAACACCGCTGTCGTTCAGGTTCTGGGCATGGGCATGCCCTTGGCTGCCGTAACCAATAATGGCCACTGTTTTGCCCTTGATCAGGCTAAGGTCACAGTCCTTGTCGTAAAAAACTTTCATTTTCTCTCCGAAAAAAATGGTGGCGAAATATGCCCCGTTGTCAAAAAATCAAACTCTTAAAATACGCTCACCACGGCCTATGCCGCTGGAGCCGGTACGCACTGTTTCCAAAATGGCTGCACGCTCGATAGCTTGCAAGAAGGCATCGTTCTTGGCTTGATCACCTGTGAGCTCAATGGTGTAACTCTTTTCTGTAACGTCAATAATGCGCCCACGAAAAATATCTGCCATGCGCTTCATTTCTTCGCGTTCTTTACCCACTGCACGTACCTTTACCATCATTAGCTCGCGCTCTGTGTAGGCACCTTCGGTGAGGTCAACTACTTTGACTACTTCGATCAGGCGGTTAAGGTGTTTGGTAATTTGCTCAATCACATCGCCAGATCCAGTGGTTTGAATGGTCATACGCGAAAGGCTGGGATCTTCGGTGGGCGCTACGGTTAAAGACTCGATGTTATAGCCACGGGCTGAAAACAAACCCACAACGCGCGACAAAGCACCGGGCTCATTTTCCAGCAATACTGCAATGATATGTTTCATGATTAGGGTTCCTCTTGTTACTGCCCTCCCCCCACAGCGGTAACCGCGAGGCTTGGCAGCACTAGATAGATTTAACAAATGTTTAAAGGTCTTCAGATCCCAGCAGCATTTCAGTAATGCCCTTACCGGCTTGAACCATGGGAAACACGTTTTCGGTGGGGTCTGTGCGGAAGTCCATGAAAACGGTTCGATCTTTGAGCTTTCTGGCTTCGCGCAGTGCTGGCTCAACGTCTTGTGGACGTTCAATCAGCATACCTACGTGGCCATAGGCTTCAGCCAGTTTCACAAAATTGGGCAAGGCATCCATGTAGCTGTGGCTGTAACGGCCTTCGTACTCCAGCTCTTGCCACTGACGCACCATTCCCAAGTAACGGTTGTTTAAGGCAACTACTTTAATGGGAGTGTTGTACTGTAAGCAGGTAGACAACTCCTGAATACACATCTGTACCGAGCCTTCACCGGTAACGCAGAATACCTCGCTGTCGGGCTTAGCCATTTTAATGCCCATTGCATACGGGATACCGACACCCATTGTACCCAAGCCACCAGAGTTGATCCAACGGCGCGGCTCATCAAACCGGTAGTACTGTGCTGCCCACATTTGATGCTGACCCACATCTGAGGTAATGTAGGTTTCTACGTCCTTGGTCATGTTCCAGAGGGTTTCAACCACATACTGGGGCTTGATGACGTCGCTTGCACCACGATCGTACCTAAGGCAGTCACGCTTGCGCCAGGTTTCAATAGTCTCCCACCAACCAGCCAACGCACCGGCATCGGGCTTGGAACTGCTTTCCTTGATCATGGCGATCATTTCGGTGAGTACATCTTTAACATCGCCCACAATCGGAATGTCCACGCGCACACGTTTGGAAATACTCGATGGGTCAATATCAATATGAATAATTTTGCGTTCGTTTTGAGCAAAATGCTTGGGGTTACCAATAACCCGATCATCAAAACGGGCACCCACCGCGAGCAAAACATCACAGTTTTGCATAGCGTTGTTGGCCTCTACCGTGCCATGCATGCCCAGCATGCCTAAAAATTTAGGATCGCTGGCAGGGTATGCGCCCAAACCCATCAGGGTGTTGGTGCATGGATAGCCCAGCATGTCAACCAATGTTCTCAACTCTGCCGAGGCATTGCTTAACAACACGCCGCCGCCGGTATAAATGTAGGGGCGCTTAGCGGTGAGCAAGAGTTGCAGCGCTTTGCGAATTTGACCGCCATGACCTTTGCGTACCGGATTGTAGGAGCGCATTTCCACGGTTGCGGGGTAACCAGTGTATGGAACCTTTTTAAAGGAAACATCCTTAGGAATATCTACAACCACAGGACCGGGACGTCCACTGCGTGCAATGTGGAATGCTTTTTTCATGGTATCAGCCAAATCGTTAGCATCTTTTACCAAGAAGTTGTGCTTAACAATGGGGCGGGTAATACCAACGGTATCGCACTCCTGGAAGGCATCTAAACCTATGGCATGGGTTGGCACCTGCCCGGTAATAATAACCATAGGTATGCTGTCCATGTACGCGGTTGCAATACCGGTTACAGCATTAGTAACACCAGGGCCGGAAGTTACCAGCGCAACGCCTACATCACCAGTAGCACGCGCATAGCCGTCAGCTGCATGGACTGCTGCTTGTTCGTGCCGCACCAAAATGTGCTGGATGGTTTCTTGTTTGTAAAAAGCGTCATAAATATGCAGCACAGCACCGCCAGGGTAACCCCAGACGAACTTTACGTTTTCAGCTTGCAATGCTTTTATGAGAATTTCACCGCCGCGCAGCTCTTGGGCTGGTGGAGTAAGAAGTGATGCAGTATCGGATTTTGAAGTTACCATGAATAAACCTTTGTGAATTTCTCTGACGAAAAACCTTGGGTGCCCCTTCGCAAATACTTTTGGAGTCGCGTTGGGACTTGAGTTGACAACCATAGGCACATTCAATATGTACCGGGCAGTGAACCGTTTGCTTTAAATAGCATCTAGCATTATCGCATCACTCGACAACTTTTTAAAGATTACAGTTAAAATATGTCCCGTAGCAGCTAACATTGCTTTTGATTAATTGCTTTAACCTCCGTTTTGTGCGCCTTAAATAGCATTAAAAAGGCGCCAAACAACACATAATATCAGCATCCTTTGGCCAGCGAAAAAGAATTGACATCGTTTTTAAAGGACGTTGAAAGACGCGCCTTTCAGCGATGTTTCTACCATGTTCGCAACACCGAGGCAGCACTTGACATTGTGCAAGACAGCATGATGAAGCTGGCTGAACACTACGGAGACAGGGCACCAAAAGACCTGACACCATTGTTCCAGCGAATTTTGTCCAATTCCATGATGGATTGGTTTCGCAGGCAAAAAACGCACAACGCTTTGTTTTCAAATGTAAGTGACTTTGAACCAACAGAAGAATCTGAAAACTTTGAATTACTAGAACGCTTGATTGCAAGTAACCATG
>CALPVM020000160.1 GCA_943327015.2 Akkermansia muciniphila | reverse complement strand
GTAAATGAGGGTGGCGAAGCGCTGGAGCACAACCGAGTAGCGCCCGCCGCAGAAGCTGCTGCTGCCGAGGCTGGCGAAGAGGCTACTTCTGAAGTCGCGCAAGATGCTGCACAAGAAGCTGCTAAAGCTGCCTCTAAAGACACAGCCCAAGAAGCTGTAAAAGAAGCCGCTGAAGAAGTTGCACAAACTACAGAAGCCGCTAAAGATGCAGCGGAACAGTTAGAAGCAAAAGCGGATGCGCTAGATCAAGCTGCTACTGCTGAAGATGCTAATGACCCTTCAGCGGAACCTCAAGAAGCAGCGAAAGAAGAGCCCAAAGAAGAACCCAAAGAAGAAGCAAAAGACGACCTAAAAGAAGAAACGCAGGGCGAAGAAAATCAAGAATTGGCAGTGGCTGAAGCAGCTGCAGCAGCCGAGGTCGGGGAACCCGCTGTGGCTCCTGATCTCATCGAACCTGAGGCCTCTGTGGAGTCCAATAGCTTGGATGTCCAGCAAGATGCAGAATTGTCTACGCCATCTGAGTCTGAGAAGGTTGAAACAGCTATGGAAGCTTTAGATGCCGAGCCTAAAAAAGAGGAAGTGCCGAAGAGCCATCAATATCCTGAGAATAAAGATTTGCCAGACGACTTGCTGTCGAAAGCAAATGTTCAAACTGATCCAGAGCCAAGTTCTATAGCCAATAACGCATCCAACATTTTGCAAAGTTCCTTACGAGACTCGTTGCAAGGCGCCACCCCCAATGCACTGCAAGACCCGACACAAGATTTTTTACAGGACTCCTTCCAAGATCCCAGGTCCGGTATCTTGGAAGAAAAACCGACACTAGATTTGCAGCCAGATGCGTTGCAAGATGTCTCAACACAGTCTTTAGAAGAAGCTGCTCAAGGGGCCAAGAAAGAACTGGTTACCGACCAGGTGAGTCAAGATGTAGGTTCAGAGTCTAGCCTTGAGCCTCAAGAAAAATTAAGCGAAGCGCCAGAGCAGAAAGATCCGGTTTCAGAACAAGCCAGTAAAGAAGCTAGCCCAGAGCCTGCAAAAGAGGTAACTGAAACACCAGCGCAAGAAGCCCCGACTGAGACAGCGCAAGATACTTCAAGCCAAGCCACTGAGGATTCTGCACAGGAAACCAAGGAAGAAGAGGCTACGCAAGAAGCGAGTCAAGAATCTGCGCCAGAGCAGAAAGATCCGGTTTCAGAACAAGCCAGTAAAGAAGCTAGCCCAGAGCCTGCGAAAGAAGTAACTGAAACACCGTCGCAAGAAGCTCCGACTGAGACAGCGCAAGATACTTCCAGCCAAGCCACTGAGGATTCTGCTCAGGAAACCAAGAAAAAAGAGCCTACGCAAGAAGCGAGTCAAGAGTCAGCGCAAGACAATCAAGCACTGGAAACCACGTTAGATGGAGTGCCATCTCCCAATCCAACGGCGCCACCGGGTGCTTAAGAATGGGTGCTTGCGTTAGTTAGATTGCAAACTTGAATACCGCAGAATAAATTGAACGGGCGCTCAGGTTAAAATGCGGTGATTGGTACACGATACCACCCCGTTTTTTAACTTCCCCGGAGTATTTCAATGGCACTCGTTTCTATGCGCGAGTTACTGGACCATGCAGCCGCAAATGGCTACGGAATTCCAGCGTTTAACGTTAACAACCTGGAGCAAGTCCAGGCCATTATGGAGGCCGCTAAAGAAGTGGGTGCTCCAGTAATCATGCAAGCCAGTGCAGGTGCGCGCAAATATGCCGGCGAGGGCTTTTTAAAGCACCTCATCCAGGCGGCGGTAGAAAGCTACCCCACTATCCCCGTAGTGATGCACCAAGACCATGGTCAAAGCCCTGAAGTCTGCCAAGGTGCCATCAACCTCGGCTTTAGCTCAGTGATGATGGACGGCTCCTTAATGGCCGATGGTAAAACCATTGCCAGTTACGACTACAACGTTGAAGTCACCCGTAAAGTGGTAGACATGGCGCATGCCACCGGCATTACCGTAGAAGGCGAGTTGGGTTGTTTGGGATCTTTAGAAACCATGAAGGGCGACAAGGAAGACGGCCATGGCACTGACGCCACCATGACCATGGATCAGCTTTTGACCGACCCCGAACAAGCCGCTGACTTTGTAAAGCGTACCCAACTAGATGCCTTGGCTATTGCCATTGGAACCAGCCACGGCGCATCCAAATTTACCCGCAAGCCCACAGGCGACATTCTGGCGATTGAGCGCATTAAAGAAATCAACCGCCGCATCCCTAACACCCATTTGGTGATGCACGGCTCCAGCAGCGTGCCGCAAGACCTGTTAGCCATCATTCGTGAATACGGTGGTGCCATGAAAGAAACCTATGGCGTGCCGGTAGAGGAAATTCAAAAAGCTATCCAGTTTGGTGTGCGCAAAATCAATATCGACACCGACATCCGTTTGGCTATGACCGCAGCTGTGCGTAAATATATGGCGCAAAACCCCGACAAGTTTGACCCGCGCGACTGGCTCAAGCCCGCCCGCGAAGCCGCCAAGCAAATCTGCAAGCAGCGTTACATGGAGTTTGGTTGCGAAGGCCAAGGTGCAAAAATTAAGGGCGATAGCCTGATGGTGGTAGCGGCCAAATACAGCCGTGGCGAATTGGCCCAAGTAGTGCAATAAGCATAAGGACGGCATTTTGAACGCAGCACTCCATACCTCCACCCTGCACAGCCTGCCCCTGCTTGCCCGAGGCAAAGTGCGCGACAACTATGCCGTTGGCGATGACCGCATTTTGATGGTGGCCAGCGACCGTCTGAGCGCTTTTGATGTCATTATGGGTGAGCCCATACCCGGCAAAGGTGCGTTGCTCACGCAAATGGCGCTCTTTTGGTTTGACAAGCTCGGCCCCAAGGGGCAGAACCTGTGCCCGATTCACCTCACAGGTGATGCTCCAGAGAGCGTAGTTGCCGCTGATGAAGTGCCGCAAGTGCAGGAGCGCTCTATGCTGGTAAAGCGCCTCACTCCGCTTCCGGTCGAAGCCGTGGTGCGTGGTTACTTGGCAGGAAGTGGTTGGAAAGAGTACCAAGAGGGTGGAGCTGTTTGTGGGGTGGCTTTACCTGCTGGTTTAAAAAACGCTTCTAAGTTGCCAGCACCTATCTACACCCCCGCCGCCAAGGCCGCGGTGGGCGACCACGACGAAAACATTACCTTCGAGCGCACAGTAGAGATGATTGGGCTGGACTTGGCCACCCGCATTCGTGATATCAGCATTCAAATTTACCAGGTAGCGGCTGAATTTGCGCTGACCAAAGGCATCATCATTGCCGACACCAAGTTCGAGTTTGGACTTGATGTGGATGGCACGTTAACCTTGATGGACGAAGTACTCACTCCCGACTCATCGCGCTTTTGGCCGGCAGAAAGCTACCAAGAGGGCACTAACCCGCCCAGCTACGACAAGCAGTTTGTACGCGACTGGTTAGAGCAAGCCACCGTGGATGGTAAGCCGTGGAACAAAACGCCACCCGCACCATCTGTGCCCCAAGAGGTGATTGAAAAAACGGCCGCCAAATACCAAGAAGCTTTACAAAGATTAACGGCCTGATTTTTTGTAAAGGCTGCTTTGGGCATGCAAATGGTCATGAACAGGAGTTATAAAGCAAATACTGTCAGCTAGCCCTTAAAAATTAAGGCTATTAATGTACTGATTTTAGAGAACTTAGCCTATCATTTGCACTGGTGAAAAACCTAACAATAAATTGGAGACTTTCGAATGCAAGCATTGAGTAACTTTAAACAATGGTGGAAGCGTACCGTAGCAGAAAACGCATCGGTGCATGCAGAAGCAACCATGGATTCGCTGGCACGGTTCAAAATCATGGCGCCGATCATTTTTTTGGTTAACTGTGTTTACATCTATGGATTTTGGTTTCTTGATGTTGATAAGTTAGAAGGTGCTCGCATTCAGTGGTCGAATTATGTTGGCTGGTCGCATTTCTTAATGTTGTGTGCGGTCATAGTGTTAGGCCCACTGGTCTGGCGTGAAGTTGGCAAAAAAGAGCACGGTAAGTATTGGCCTGCCATTCTGCAAATTCTTTTTTGTATATGTGTACTGGCTTTTGGTATTGGATTAACGATATCAGACCAGTTGATTGGTACCAATACAACAAATTTCGCCATGATTTGTCTGATTGTGGGCATGACATCACTCATGCGCCCCACCATCACAATAGGACTTTTTATTGCAGCTTTTGTAGGAATATTTACCACCATTGGTATTACACAAACCAATATTGACAATCTTAATCTCACGCGCAGTCACACGGTAAGTGCAACACTCATGACCATCGTTGCATCTTTGATCGTATGGCGCCAGTATGTCACCTCGGTGTTGTTGCGTCGTAAAGTGATAGAGCGCAGTGCCCAGTTGCGTGAAAAAACCAACGACATCCTGAACATGCTGCAAAACATGCCACAAGGTATTTTGACCATTGTGGGCGGCGACAAGATTCACCCCGAATATTCTGCGTACCTTGAGCAAATTTTTGAAACCAAGAGTATTGCCAACGGTAGTGTTATGAACTTGGTGTTTACCAATACCAATTTAGGTGCAGACACTTTGTCTCAGGTTGAGGCAACTATGTTCTCGTGTATCGGTGAAGATCGCATGAATTTTGAATTCAATAGCCACGCCTTGGTAACAGAATTAGACAAAACAATGCCGGACGGACGCGTGAAGTCACTGGAGTTGAGCTGGTCTCCCATTTGCGATCAAAACGACACCATCGACAAACTCATGTTGTGTGTGCGTGACGTTACAGAGTTGAAGAAACTGACAGCCGAAGCCGGCAAGCAAAAACGCGAACTCGACATCATTGGCCAGATTTTGGGTGTCAATCAAGAAAAATTCAGCGAGTTTGTGGACGGCTCTACCAAGTTCATTGCAGAGAACGAGCAACTCATTAAGCAAGCTAAAGAACAGCACAAAGACAAGGCTGAGCCTGAAGTTATTACGCAGTTGTTCCGCAACATGCACACTATCAAAGGCAATGCACGTACCTATGGTTTGTTGCATTTGACCAATCTGGTGCACGAAGCTGAGCAAACCTACGATGAATTACGTAAGGAACCTGAAGCCACGATGGATCATGATAAGTTGCTTGAGCAACTGACGCAAACCTTCCAGGCTATTCAAGAGTACGCCAAAATTAACGAGGTCAAACTGGGTAGAAAAGGTCCAGGACGTCGCGGTTCTGTAGAAAAATACCTGATGATTCCGGTGGATCAAGTTAACCAGATCATGACGATTTTGAATAAAGAAGAGCCCAATAGCGTTACTGAAGCGAAACAGGTTATTAACAAAGTTAGAGCCAATATTCATTTGTTTGGCACCGACAAAATACAAGACATTCTTGCAGGTGTGACCGGGTCACTGCCATCGTTAGCCGAAGAGTTAGGTAAAGAAGCGCCTACAATCGCGATCAATGACAACAACGTGATGGTGCGTAGTCAAATTTCTGACTTGTTGCGTAATGTGTTTATGCATCTGTATCGCAACTCGCTTGACCATGGCATAGAAACAGCCGACAAACGTGTGGCACAAGCCAAGCCGGCTGCAGGCACTATAGCGCTGGATTTGACTCTAGATAAAGATCGCATGTGGTTCAAGCTGCATGACGATGGCCGAGGTTTGGCACTCGACTTTATAAAGAAAAAAGCCATTGAAAACGGAGTTATTGGTGAGTCCGACAATCTAAGCCAGCAAGAAATTGCCCAACTCATTTTTGCTCCAGGATTTTCAACAGCTGAAAAAGTGACTGAAGTTTCAGGCCGTGGCGTAGGTATGGATGCAGTCAAGAGCTTTGTAGAGCGCGAGGGCGGCACTATTGAGCTGGTGTTGCTGGGCACTAAAGCGGCTAACGGTTTTTGTCCGTTTGAAACCGTGATCAGCTTGCCGGCCAAGTTTGCTGTGCAAAAACTCGATAATCTTC
>CALPVM020000159.1 GCA_943327015.2 Akkermansia muciniphila | reverse complement strand
TACCACAATGGAGCGGCGCACTTTGTCCGACCAATAGTCGTAGTGTGCAATGCGTCGCAGGCTGCCTTCTATGCCACCCAGCACAATGGGTACATCTTTATAGGCTTCGCGGCAGCGCTGGCTGTACACAATGGCGGCTCGGTCGGGGCGCTTGCCCCCCACATCGCCGGGGGTGTAGGCATCGTCACTACGGATTTTGCGGTCTGCGGTGTAGCGGTTAATCATAGAGTCCATGTTGCCCGCAGTCACCCCCCAAAATAAATTCGGTTTACCTAAAGCTTTAAAGGGTTCAGCACTTTGCCAGTCGGGTTGGGCAATAATGCCCACTCTAAAACCTTGTGCTTCCAGCATGCGGCCAATCACGGCCATGCCAAAACTGGGGTGGTCTACATAGGCATCACCAGTGACGATAATAATGTCACAACTGTCCCAACCCAGCTTATCCATCTCGGCACGGCTCATGGGCAGGAAAGGTGCTGTGCCAAAGCGTGATGCCCAGTATTTACGGTAACTGGTCAGTGGTTTGGCAGTACGAGGGAAAAAGGATACGTCGACAAATGCATTCATGGTGTAAATCTTTTCTTTAAGTGTACGGTGTTATGTTGGAGTGCGTTCCCTAAACATAAACTTACCCCGTAGAATCAAGGTCTTTTAAAACTGAGGAACAACCACCATGAAAAAAATTTTGCTGGCCTTTGCTATGGGTTCTTTGTGTGCCTTCTCTTGGGCGCAGGGTAAAGACCTGAAAGTGGCTATTGATCCCACTTACGAGCCATTTACTTTTAAAACAGCCGATGGCAAGCCTACCGGCTTTGATGTGGACATTGCCACAGCCTTGTGCGAGGAAATTAAACGCAAATGTGTATTTGTAGAGCAAGGTTGGGACAGCATGATTCCCGGATTGATGGCCAGAAAATACGACGCCATCATCAGCTCTATGTCCATTACCGAAGAGCGCTTGAAGCAAGTCGACTTTAGTGATAAGTACTACAGCACCCCAAGCCGGGTTCTGGTTAAAAAAGATGTTAAGTACACTGACCCCGCGTCCATCAAAGGTAAAAAGATTGGCGTACTTAAAGCCAGCACCCAGGAAAAATACGCTTTGGGTGAACTGAAACCCGCTGGCGTGGAAGTTATTTCTTACGAAGCGCAAGACCAAGTGTATTTGGACATCCGTTCCGGACGTCTGGATGGAACTGTGGCTGATGTTCTGGAAGTGCAAGGTGGCTTTTTAAACAAACCAGGTTCTGACGGCTTCCAACTGGTGGGTCCTGCACTGTTTATGCCCAAATATTTTGGTACAGGTATCGGTGTGGCGCTGCGTAAAGGCCAAGGTCCTTTGAAAGACCAGATCAACGCCGCAATTAAGACTTTGCGCGCCAATGGTAAGTACAAAACCATTAACGACAAATACTTCAAATTTGACGTTTACGGCAAGTAACGCAGCATGCAATCGTACTACTGGCTAATTTTGCAAGGTGCCCTGCTCACGGTGGGGGTATCCTTGTGTGCGCTGGTAGTTTCGGTGCTACTGGGTTTGTTGGGTGCGGCGGCCAAGTTATCCAGCCGCCGCATACCGCGCGTCATTGCAACTTTGTACACCACGATTATTCGAGGTATTCCAGAACTGGTACTCATGTTACTGGTGTTTTACGGTGGAACCATGGGCATCAATAGCTTGCTCGAATGGATGGGTAGCGACACCACCATAGATATTGAACCTTTTGCCGCAGGCGTGTTAACCCTGGGCTTTATTTATGGCGCCTACATGACCGAAACCTTTCGTGGTGCCATGATGTCGGTTCCTAAGGGTCAATTGGAAGCAGCTTGGGCATTTGGAATGGGGCGCTTTCAAGCCTTTATCCGCATCACTCTGCCGCAAATGGTGCGCTATGCCCTGCCCGGCTTTACTAACAATTGGCTGGTACTCATCAAGGCCACCGCCTTGGTCAGCCTGATTGGTTTGCACGACATGACCTACCTAGCCAAGCAAGCCAGTGCCGCCACACGCTCGCCATTTGAGTTTTTTTTGTTTACCGGTGCATTGTTTCTGGTGTATTCGTGGGTTTCATTGCTTGCCCTCAATAAACTGAACGACCGATACAGCTTGGGTAGCCAACGGGGACACTTGTAAATGGAGTGGAGTGTTATTTTGGAAGCCGACAATCTGGCATTGTTTGGCACCGGCATGGTTACCACTCTGTGCTTACTGTTTTCGTCGTTAGCCATTGGCGGTGTTTTAGCGCTTATTTTTGCACTAGCGCTCACCAGCCCCTGGGCTTCGTTACGCTGGCTCGTGGGAGCCTACACCTTTGTAATTCGCGGCACACCTCTGCTCATTCAAATTTACCTGATTTATTATGGTCTTGCGCAACTCGACTGGATTCGCGCCCACTGGGACACCGTATGGCCCTGGACCCATTTTAAAGACCCGTTCTTTTGTGCTCTGCTCGCATTCAGCCTGAACACCGCCGGCTACACCGCCGAAATGCTGGCAGGCGCCATCCGCGAAACCAGTAAAGGTGAAATTGAAGCTGCAGAAGCCTACGGCATGCGGCGCATCACCGTGATGCGCCGCATTGTTTTACCGTCCGCACTGCGCCGCAGCCTGCCTGCTTACAGCAACGAAGTGGTGATGATGCTCCACGCCACCAGCCTAGCCAGTGCCGTGCCCAGCATGCTGGATGTTACCGCCGCAGCCAGTCAGATTTATTCCAATTTCTTTTTGCCGTTTGAGGCCTATCTGGCAGCAGCAGCTATTTACCTCATGGCCTCGTTCTGCTTGATTGGATTTTTCAAACTCATGGAAAAACACCTGCTCGCCTACCTTGCTCCCCGCGCACACTAAGCACCTATGCCAGCTACCCAATCCAATAGCCACCCCTTAAAACTGCTTGCCAGCAATATCCACAAACGCTACGGCAACAACGAAGTCCTTAAAGGCGTGTCACTCAGTGCCCACGCTGGAGATGTCATTAGCATTATTGGCAGCTCTGGCAGCGGTAAAAGTACGTTTTTGCGCTGCATCAACATGCTGGAAAAACCCAACCAAGGGCGCATTACTGTGGCCGGAGAAAATCTGATTCTGGTTGCTGGTGCCAACGGTGAGTTGCAACCGCGTGACCCGAAACAACTGCAGCGCCTGCGAACTAAATTGGCAATGGTTTTCCAACACTTCAACCTCTGGGCACACATGACCGTGCTGCAAAACATTATTGAAGCACCAATGCATGTGCTGGGCGTGGAGCGTGACCAAGCGGTTGACACCGCACGCAAATACCTCGAGCAGGTTGATTTAGCCAATGTAGAAGACTGCTACCCGGCACACTTGAGTGGTGGCCAGCAACAACGGGTGGCCATTGCCCGAGCCTTGGCAGTCGAGCCAGAGGTGATGTTGTTTGATGAGCCCACCAGCGCGCTTGACCCGGAACTGGTATCGGATGTTCTTTTTGTTATGAAAAACCTGGCACAGGAAGGCCGTACCATGGTGGTGGTAACGCACGAAATGGGTTTTGCACGTGAGGTCTCCAACCACTTGATTTTTTTGCACAAAGGACTAGTAGAAGAAGAAGGTCACCCGGGCTTGGTGCTTTCCAGCCCCAAAAGTGAACGTTTAGCGCAATTTTTAAGTGGCAACTTGAAATAACACTCTAAAATATTAATTCGGCTTGATAATTGCTTTTAAATAATACAAAATGAGATTTCTTTTACTATCCATTTGCACATAAGAGAGTTTTTTTGCCTGAGCACAATCTTTCATCGTTGTTAGAGTTTTTACCCATCGGTGTTTACCGATTAACTGTCGATGGAAAGCTGCTTTTTATGAACCCAGCCCTGGTTCAACTGCAGATTTACCCAACCACCCAAGAACTAAGTCCTGATTCCTGGCAACAAGTACCCAACCCTTACGTTGAGCCAAATCGACGCGACGCGTTTTGGAGTCAGATCCGAGAACGAGGATGGGTACATAACTTTGATTCTGAAGTTTTTAAATACACAACAGGCCAGCGACTTTGGGTAAGAGAGCATGCACATATTGTTCGCGACGCAGAAGGTAGAGAACTTTATCTTGAAGGCACTATAGAAAACATCACCAGTGAGCACCTCGCGCGCACCCAACTCGAAGAGCGCGAGTCCTTACTGCAAAATGTTTTAGCATCTATTCCAGACCACATATGGGTAAAAGACCTCAATGGCACTTACCTTACGTGTAACCAGACTTTCGCCGATCAGATGGGCTGCACTATTGCAGAAATTGTGGGCTCCACCGATTCCGCATGGGTGACGCAAGCACAAGACCAATACATCCGAGACATGGATCAGATTTGTTTGGAATCCGGGCAGCGCGTGGTCATGGAAGAAGCTTTTGTGTCTCTTGCAAACCCACTAGGAGATTTACACGAATTTATAAAAACTCCGATGCGTGATGCCCATGGCTCGATTGTGGGCTTGCTAGGCATGGCACGTAATATCCAAGAACGTAAAAAGGCCGAGGCATTTTTGCGCGACACCACGGAGCAATTGGAGTTGGCTATTCTTGGCGCAGATTTGGCGCGCTGGAGCCACGACTTAACCGCCCCCAAGGGATACTATATTGACGAAGTTGCTTGCCATATGTTGGGTCGCGACACTATGGATGCAAAAACCGGTCGCACCTGGGGACACCTGATTCACCCGGACGACCTGCCTATGACCTTGCATGCCATGCAAGCACATCTGGATGGCGAAACCCCTGCCTACCGCGTAGAGTACCGTGCACGCCACAGCGATGGTCGATGGATTTGGTTATTCAGCAAAGGCAAAGTGGTTCAGTTTGCGCAAGATGGTACTCCACAACGCATGGTCGGAACACTTGCAGATATTTCGGTACGCAAACAATTTGAAGACCGCCTGCGTGAGACCCAGTCTGAACTGGAAGCCACCCTCAATGCGCTACCTGATTTAATGTTTGAATTCAATGTGGCGGGGCAATATTTATCGGTTCACACCCACGATCCACGTAACCTCAAGCTGCCGGTGGATGAACTCATTGGCCGCTTCGTTGGTGACGTACTTCCCAAAGATGCAGCAGATGCTTGTATGGAGGCCTTATTGGACGCCCAGCAACACGGCAGATCACAAGGAGTGCAGTACCCGCTCGAATTACCAACGGGTAAACACTGGTTTGAGTTGTCGATAGCCCGCAAACCGACAGAGCCTTGGAAAGATGAGCGTTTTATTGCCATTGTGCGTGACATCACTGAGCGCAAAAATGCGGAACAAGCCATTCAGCATATTGCTTTCCACGATAGCCTGACAGGACTACCTAATCGCCGCTTGTTAACCGAACGTATGCAGCATGCCTTTTTGACTGGGGATCGCAGCAATGAGTTTGGAGCAGTCATGTTTTTGGACTTGGATCGTTTTAAACACTTAAACGATACATTCGGCCACGATATGGGCGACCTGCTGCTACAAGAAGTCGCCCGTCGATTGCTTGCTAACATTCGTTCGGTAGATACTGCCGCTCGTTTGGGTGGAGATGAGTTTGTGGTGCTGATTAATGACTTAAGCACCGACCTCAAGAACGCTCAAAATCATGCCAAAGTTGTTGGAAACAAAATTCTTGCCAGTTTGAACCAGCCTTACAACCTGAACGGCATGATGCATGTAACTACTCCAAGTATTGGAGTGGCTCTCTATTGCGGCAATAAACTACACCCTAACGATGTGCTCAAGCACGCCGATGCGGCTATGTACCAGGCAAAATCTTTGGGACGCAACAACCTTTGCTTTTATCAGGAACAAAAATAATTAAACACACCATGCTGAACTTCCTGCCTTCTTTCGTTGTTTTTTCATTGGCAACTTCTCTGCTAGTCTTGAATATATTGTTCTGGGTTCCGCTTTTGTTATTGGTATCTACCATCAAGCTGATACTCCCGTTCAAACGCATCAGGCTCTGGATTGACCCCGTACTCATTTTTATTGCCGAGAGCTGGATTTCGTGCAACAGTGGCTGGATGGCTCTTACCC
>CALPVM020000158.1 GCA_943327015.2 Akkermansia muciniphila | reverse complement strand
CTTAAAAAAATGACAGGCATTATTTTGCGCTTCTGGGTAAACTGGCTGGCTTTTTCGTCGCAATAGGCAAGACACCGTTCTTGTCAGCTTTTATTTATTGCCCAACAGTGCTTCTTTCAGTTTGAAGTCCGCGGGCGACGAACCCAGCCAGATAGACATCATTGCTTTATAAAATTCTGGCTCTTTAAATGGCTCACCCTGCACTCTGCCTTTTGCCGTAATAACCATGCCGGTGCCGGGTATCCAGTCAATGATAATCACATCGCCTGGGCTTTGCACTTTTACATTTGAAAAAATATCACCCATCCGAATGAGGCCTGGAACCAGTTTCGACATTTCGCTTTTAGACACGTTATCTTCCACGCCACGGGTCAAAAGTTTGCCAAAGGGGCCAGACTCGATCTCGCGCAGCATGGTCATGGTGAAGCGCTTTGGGCCGGGTGCTGCAATCAGTTCATCTAACGATTTGACTGGTTTGCTAGTGTAGAGATCGGCTACATAAACCTTTGCTACGAGTTTATAGCGTGTACCGGCGCCGTTGAGCATCAGCTTGGTTCCGGAAACTGTAACGGTATCCGGAATTTTTACGCCGTGAATGTCCATATTGGCGGCAAACGAAGCGCTACACAGTACTATTGCAGCAATGGCCGCCGTCAAACTTCTTTTAAATTGCATGCTATCTCCGTGAAATAAAATTATATTGGTGTACAGACTCTAACATTGTGTGCGGGGTTGTGTCACGCAATTATCATAGTTTATGGCGCCTTTGTGTTGAAGGTTTGCTACACTTTATACGCAACGTTCATACTTTGTACTTCTGCTAAGCTAATCCATAATTCTTGCGCTGTTTAAGCCAAACAAGATGACCGAAACTGAATTCTTAAAACTACAGGCGCAAGGCTTTAACCGGATACCCTTGGTTGCACAGGCCTTGGCTGACCTTGATACTCCGCTGTCCCTCTATTTAAAACTGACGCAGGACCATCCTTGCAGTTTTTTATTGGAGTCGGTTGTCGGGGGTGAGCGTTTTGGTAGGTACAGTTTTATCGGTTTGCCGGCGCGTACGCTATTGCGTTCCAGTGGTTTTGGTCCCAACATGCGCACTGAAGTTGTAACCGATGGTGCGGTGGTCGAAACCTCTACCGTCAATCCTTTAGACTTTATTGCCGAGTATCAGCAGCGTTTCAAGGTGGCAGTACGCCCTAACATGCCGCGTTTCTGTGGTGGTTTGGCAGGTTATTTTGGTTACGATGCGGTGCGTTACATTGAGAAAAAACTGGAATCCAGTTGCCCGCCCGATACGCTTAACTGTCCGGACATTGTGTTGTTGCAATGCGAGGAGCTTGCCGTTATTGACAATCTGTCGGGCAAGTTATTTCTTATGGTGTATGTGGACCCCAATACGCCCGATGCTTTTAACAGCGGTAATGCCCGCCTCGCAGAGCTAAAGCAAAAACTATCACAGGCGGTGTGTCTGCCCACTGAGGCAGCGTGTCAGCCCCAGCCAGTACAGCGTGACTTTGCCAAGCAAGATTACATTGCGGCTGTGTTACGTGCCAAGGAGTTGATTGCAGGCGGTGACTTTATGCAAGTGCAGGTGGGTCAGCGAATTAAAAAACGCTACACCCAGTCGCCCTTGAGTCTGTACCGCGCCTTGCGCTCGCTCAACCCATCGCCTTACATGTACTATTACAACTTTAGCGGTGTGGCAGAAGCGGGTCAAGATTTTTATGTGGTCGGTGCCAGCCCCGAAATTCTGGTGCGGCAAGAGCATATATCCGGTAGTGAGCCCGCATGCAAAAAAGTCACTATCCGTCCTTTGGCAGGCACACGTCCGCGCGGTGCTACGCCCGAGCTAGATAAAGCAGCCGAGCATGAATTGGTGAATGACCCCAAAGAGCGCGCCGAACATGTGATGCTGATTGATCTGGCGCGCAACGACATTGGGCGCATTGCCAAAATTGGCAGTGTCAAAGTTACCGATGCTTTTTGCATTGAGCGTTATAGCCATGTGATGCACATTGTGAGCAATGTGGAAGGTACGCTGGTGGACGGCATGACTAGCATGGATGTGCTCAAAGCAACGTTCCCGGCAGGTACTTTGACTGGAGCCCCCAAGGTGCATGCCATGGAGCTGATAGACCAACTCGAGCCCGTAAAGCGCGGCATTTACGGCGGTGCCTGTGGGTACCTGAGCTACGCTGGCGACATGGATGTGGCCATTGCCATTCGCACTGGCATTATTAAAAACCAAACGTTGTATGTGCAGGCTGCTGCGGGCGTGGTGGCAGATAGTGTGCCCGAATTGGAGTGGCAGGAAACCGAGCACAAAGCGCGTGCTTTGCTGCGTGCGGCCGAGTTGGTAGAACAAGGTTTGGATAGCCCTGTATGACTGAGCAACAAAAATTTTTAACCCATCATTGCGCCAGCATGGCAGAGGTGCGTACCCATATCGATGCACTCGATACGCGCATTGTTGCCCTAATGGCAGAGCGCAGTACCTATGTGGCACAGGCAGCCCGCATCAAAAATAATCCTGACTTGATAGTAGATGAGCAGCGCATCGAGCACATCATTGCCAGGGTGCGCCACATGGCAGCTGACCACGGTGCTCCTGCTGATGTGGCAGAGCGTACCTATCGCGCCATGATTGGTGCTTTTATTGATTTTGAGCGTGCAGAGTTTGAAAGATTGCACGCCGGGAGCGCACCATGAAGTTGCTGATGATTGATAACTACGATAGTTTTACCTACAACATTGTGCAGTACTTTGGGGAGTTGGGCGCAGAGGTAGAGGTGTATCGTAATGATGAAATTACCCTTGAGGGGGTGGCAGCTCGCAACCCCGACCGGTTAGTTATTTCGCCCGGTCCCTGCTCACCAACCGAGGCTGGTATTTCAGTTCCGGCTATTCAGCATTTCATGGGCAAGTTGCCTATTTTGGGTGTGTGTTTGGGGCACCAAAGCATTGGTGCGGCATTGGGTGGCAAAATTATTCGCGCCAAAGCCTTGATGCACGGAAAAACCAGTGTGATCACCACATCACAAGAAGGCGTCTTTGCTAATTTGCCTGCACAATTTACCGTTAACCGTTATCACTCCTTGGCGATTGAAAGGGCTACCTGCCCCTCTGAGTTGGCAATTACGGCATGGACCGACGACGGCGAAATTATGGGTGTGCGCCACACCGGTTTGCCTTTTGACGTGCGTATGGAAGGTGTGCAGTTTCACCCCGAAAGCATTCTGACCGAGCACGGACATGCCATGCTCAAAAACTTTTTGCAATGAACCTTCTATTTTGGAAAACCCTTCCCCATGAATGCATCTACCCATCAACAGCTACATCACAAGGCACTTCAAACGGTACTGGAACATCGTGAAATCAGCTACGATGACATGCTTCAACTCATGCGGCAGATCATGGCGGGTGAGGTGTCTCATGTCATGATTGCAGCCATTATTTCCGGCTTGCGTGCCAAGGGTGAGACGGTGACTGAAATTACCGCAGCAGCTCAAGTGATGCGCGAAGTGTCTACTAAGGTCGAGGTGCAGGATGCGCGCCATTTGGTGGACATTGTGGGCACAGGCGGTGATGGTTCTCACACCTTTAACATTTCTACGTGCTCCATGTTCGTGGCAGCCGCAGCAGGTGCCAAGGTCAGTAAGCATGGTGGGCGCAGTGTCAGCAGCAAAAGTGGCAGCGCCGATGTGTTGGAGGCATTGGGGGTTAATATTAATTTGAGTCCTGTTCAAATTGCCCAGTGCATAGAGCGGCAAGGCGTGGGCTTTATGTTTGCCCCTAATCATCACCCTGCCATGAAAAACGTGGCGCCAGTGCGCCGTGAGATGGGGGTTAAAACCATTTTTAATATTCTAGGGCCACTCACCAACCCAGCAGGAGCGCCCAATATTTTGATGGGTGTTTTTAATCCTGATCTGGTGGGTATTCAAGTGCGCGTGTTGCAGCGTTTGGGTGCTGAGCACGCGCTGGTCGTGCATGGGTATGACGGTTTGGATGAGGTTAGTTTGGGTGCAGCCACCATGGTGGCTGAGCTTAAAGGTGGCACCATTAAAGAGTACGACATTCATCCTGAAGATTTTGGTTTGGCCATGGCCAGTACGCGCACCTTAAAAGTGGAAACCCCGCAAGACTCACAGGCTATGCTGCTCGGAGTTTTAAACAACCAAAGCGGCCCTGCCAAAGATATCGTTATATTGAATGCAGGCATTGCCTTGTACGCTGCCAATGTGGCCAACAGTTTGCACGATGGCGTCGCTTTGGCGCGGGGTGCTATCGAATCGGGCGCGGCCAAGGCTAAGTTGGATGGTCTGGTTCATCTCTCTCAGCAATTTGCGCTTTAAGGAAGCTATGAGTAATATTTTGGACAAAATCGTAGCCGTTAAGCACCAGGAGGTGGCTGCTGCCGTCAAACGCAAATCGCTGGCTGCCATGCGTGCAGATGCAGAGTCGCGTGTGCTCACCCGTGACTTTGTCGGCGCCATGCGGCAAACCATTGCCAGTGGGCGCGCAGCGGTTATTGCTGAAGTTAAAAAAGCCAGTCCATCTAAAGGCGTAATACGCCCGGACTTTATAGCTGCAGATATTGCCCAAAGTTATGCTGAGCATGGCGCATCTTGCCTGTCGGTGTTAACCGACGTCAGTTTTTTTCAAGGTTGTGCGGATTATTTGAAGCAGGCGCGTGCATCGTGCCAGTTGCCTGTATTGCGCAAAGACTTTATGGTGCAGCCCTACCAGATATATGAATCACGTGCCATGGGTGCTGATTGCGTGTTGTTGATAGCGACCTGTCTAGATGATGCACAACTGCACGATTTTGAGGCGATTGCCCGCAGTCTGGATATGGCGGTATTGGTAGAGGTGCATGACGAACATGAGTTTGAGCGTGCTTTACGCCTCAAGACGCCTCTGGTTGGCGTTAACAACCGCAATCTTCAAACCTTTGAGGTCTCGTTAGACACAACGTTGCGGCTATGCGGCCAAATTCCAGCGGATCGAATCTTGGTTACGGAGAGTGGCATTCTCTCGCGTGACGATGTGCTCCAAATGGCGGCTGCCGGAGTGAATGCCTATTTGGTGGGAGAAGCCTTTATGCGGGCGCCAGACCCCGGTGTGGCATTGGCTGCATTATTTGCAAAACCCTGACCCGAGTACATGGAGCCAGAGTTTCTTCTAGGTGCGCAAGAGCTGCTCAGCCGGTTTGCTATATATGGGCGCTACTATGAACGCCCCATTTGTGGCGTCAATGAGCAGTTGCGTGACCGACTCGAAATTGCTCCTGTCGAATGGTCTTTACATGCCATACTAGAGCACCCTCCGGACTTGTTGGTGGTAATGATGAATCCTGGCGGTTCCCGGCCGCTTAATGCCTTATGGGACGCGGAAGTCAATCATGGGTTTGCATCGGCACAACCAGACAGAACGCAATATCAAGTAATGCGTCTGATGTTGATCGCCAAACGTTATGGCATGCTGTGGAGGCATGCAAGAATATTAAATTTGAGCGATTTACGTACGCCAAAGAGTGCAGAAATGGTGTGTAAACTAAATGCATACCAAGCCGATGATAGTCATAGTCTGTTTTCGGTTGGTAGGGCGAAAGAGTGCAGTGAGCATTTCAAGCAAGAATCAACGCCTGTGCTTTGTGGGTGGGGATTAAATAGCGCATTCCTGCCACTGGCAAAAGCGGCGCTTAAGGCGGCGCGCCTTCATCCATTGCTGGGTATAAGCACGGATGGCAATTTGTATAGGCATCCTTTGCCGCAGCGCCACGATTTGCAAATACAGTGGTTGGTGCAAGTTAGTAAACAAGTCATGGATCTCAAGGGTAAACAAGCAAAGTAGGATTATTTTTGCAAAATATTTTGCAACTAACAAAATAAAGTGGCATAATTCTGGATTCACCTTTGGAGAGGTGGCCGAGTGGTTAATGGCAGCAGACTGTAAATCTGCCCTCGAGAGAGTACATAGGTTCAAATCCTATCCTCACCACCAGTGACATCCCAAATCGTAATCCTTGAATGGCCAACCTGGGGCTCGTCGGTTCGGGAAATCGG
>CALPVM020000157.1 GCA_943327015.2 Akkermansia muciniphila | reverse complement strand
CGAAATGGACCTAAAACCCTACCCCACGGTGGCCGGAGTGGCGCGCCGCCTCATGAAAACCAACCCGCGCTTGAGCGCAGATAAAGCCCACTGGCTGGCAGAGCACTGGGCGTACCAAGACGCAGATGGCCAGTGGAACGTGCAAGGCCAAGCCGCCCATAAAGTGACAGGGGCGCACTTGTACCGGCTGGATGAAGCATTGGAAATTTTTAAATGCATCAGCGCACCAACGTTATCCATTGAAGCATCTGACGACAGTTTGGCTATGTGGTGGAAAAACAGCTACACGCTGGAGCAGTTTCATGAGCGGCTGAAAGTAGTGCCTGATATACAAATTGCCCGTGTAGACAATGCCAGCCACATGCTGCACCATGATCAACCCGAAGCTGTGGCCCGATTGATAGAAAATTTTATCGTTTAGGCATACGCACCAAATGGTAGCGATGTTCCGCGCAACACTACGAACCATGCGAAAATAGCCGGTTAATTAGACCTTTTAGATTGCAGGATAAACACCATGGACGCAGAACGTATTAACCTTATCGGTACCACGCTGGCCGGCTTGACAGCTCGCACCGCCGAGTTACGGGGGTATCTTTGACTACGATGCCAAAGCAGAACGGCTAAGAACCGTTAACGCATCCCTCGAAGACCCGACCGTCTGGAACGACCCAAAACGCGCCCAAGAACTGGGTAAAGAAAAAAAAGCACTCGATGGCGTAGTACTCACCCTCAACGACTTAGATCGTGAACTGTCGGACAACACCGAGTTGTACGACATGTCCAAAGAAGACGGCGACGAAGCCGGCCTACTCACTATTGAAGCCGAAACCGCCAAACTCTCCGCCATCATTGAGGGCTTGGAGTTCCGCCGAATGTTCAACAATCCGGCGGACCCCCTGCCCGCTTTTCTGGATATTCAAGCAGGCGCCGGTGGTACCGAAGCATGCGACTGGGCCAGCATGTTGCTGCGCCAGTACTTGCGGTATGCCGAACGCAAAGGCTTTAAAGCTACGGTCGAAGACGAATCTGCGGGCGATGTAGCCGGCATTAAGAGCGCCACCATCAAAGTAGAAGGTGAGTACGCTTTTGGCCTGCTGCGCACCGAAACCGGCGTCCACCGCTTGGTACGTAAATCTCCGTTTGATAGCTCGGGCGGTCGCCACACCAGTTTTGCCAGTGTGTTTGTGTATCCGGAAATTGACGACTCGATTGAGATCGACATCAATCCCTCGGATGTGCGTACCGACACTTTCCGTGCCAGCGGTGCGGGTGGGCAGCACATTAACAAAACCGACTCGGCGGTGCGCTTAACCCACATTCCCACTGGCATTGTGGTGCAGTGTCAGGACGGACGCAGCCAGCACAGCAACCGCGATGTCGCCTGGAAACGCCTACGCAGCCGCTTGTACGACCATGAAATGCGCAAGCGCATGGAAGAGCAGCAAAAGCTGGAAGACACCAAAACCGATGTGGGTTGGGGGCATCAGATACGCTCATATGTGCTGGACCAAAGCCGTATTAAAGACCTGCGTACCAACCACGAAACCTCGGCCACCCAAAAGGTGCTGGACGGAGATTTGGATCCCTTTATTGAAGCCTCCCTTAAACATGGCGTGTGATGTGCTTACAACCCACACCCCATTTACCCATTTAATGACCTGAATTTGGAGACACACCATGTTGCAACTTCGTGAGGGACAAGCCGCTGCCACCGTAGTGCACCGCAAAGACTACGCTGCCCCAGCGTACTGGATTGACGCGGTAGATTTAAGCTTTGATCTAGACCCCGCTAAAACCAGAGTTCTGAACAAAATGACGGTGCGGCGCAACCCTGATGTAGCACCCCAAGCACTCCGACTTGATGGCGAAGAACTCAACTTGGCACGGGTGTTGGTCAACGGTCAGGGCACTTCATTCAAAATGGATGGCAACCAGTTGTTGCTGGAAAATCTGCCCGAAGGCACAACCCCTTTTGAGCTGGAAATCTTTACCACCTGCGCCCCCGTAAAAAATACCAAGCTCATGGGTTTGTACGTGAGCAACGACTCCTTTTTTACCCAGTGCGAGGCGGAAGGCTTCAGGCGTATTACCTACTTTTTAGACCGGCCCGATGTCATGGCCAGCTACACTGTCACTTTGCGTGCCGACAAAACCAAATATCCGGTGTTGCTGTCAAACGGTAACTTGACCGAGCAAGGCGAGTTGCCCGATGGCCGCCACTTTGCCAAATGGGTAGATCCGCACCGTAAACCATGTTATTTGTTTGCACTGGTGGCCGGTCAGCTGGTATGCCGAGAGCAGCGCATTACATCACGCGCGGGCGTCAACCACCTTTTGCAAATTTATGTGCGACCGGGCGACCTGGACAAAACCGAGCACGCCATGAACTCCCTTATGGCCTCTGTGGTTTGGGATGAAGCCCGCTTTGGCCTGCCGCTCGACCTGGAACGCTTTATGGTGGTTGCTACCAGCGACTTCAACATGGGAGCGATGGAAAACAAAGGCCTGAACATCTTTAACACCAAGTATGTGCTGGCCAACCCTGCTACCGCCACTGACACCGACTACGCCAACATTGAAAGCGTGGTGGGGCATGAGTATTTTCATAACTGGACTGGCAACCGCATTACCTGCCGCGACTGGTTCCAACTCAGCCTGAAAGAAGGTTTAACGGTTTTTAGAGACCAAGAGTTCAGCCAGGATTTATGCCCCGACGCCTCCGCCCGCGCCGTTAAACGCATTGAAGATGTGCGCGTACTGCGCACCGCGCAGTTCCCCGAAGACGCGGGGCCAATGGCACACCCCGTACGACCAGACAGCTACATGGAGATTAACAACTTTTACACCGTTACCATTTACGAAAAAGGTGCAGAGTTGGTTCGCATGATGCAAACACTGGTCTCGGATGGTACCCCCAACTCCGACCGGACAGGCTTTGCCCGTGGCATGAAGCTGTATTTTGAGCGTTTTGATGGACAAGCCGTTACCTGCGACCATTTTGCCCAAGCCATTGCTGACGCCAATCCCAACTCCTGCCTTGCCCAATTACTTGTGCAGTTTAAAAACTGGTATAGCCAAGCTGGCACACCACAGTTAAGCGCTCGTGGTGAATACAACGCCTCTGAACGCACCTACACCTTGCATTTTGAGCAAAACTGCAAGCCCACACCTGGCCAAACAGACAAATTACCATTTGTAATACCCATATCACTGGGGCTAATAGGGGCAATATCAGGTAATTCTATTGCCTTGCAACCTGAAGGCAACGACCAAAGCATGGGTCACAGCCATTTGCTGGTTATGACGCTGCCCAACCAATCTATTTCCTTCACCAATGTCAACGAAGAGCCAGTACCCTCAATTCTGCGCGGATTTTCCGCACCCGTTATTTTGGACTTTTCTTACAGCGATGAACAACTGTTAACTTTGCTGGCGCATGACACCGACCCCTTTAACCGCTGGGAAGCGGGCCAACGTCTGGCTTTACGCAGCGCTATGCACGCCATATGCCAAAATGAAGCATTGAGCGAACAGCCCCTCAACGAGGCCTTTATTCAAGCTATGCGCTCGGTGTTGCGCCACCCAGGTCTGGACGCTGCATTTAAGGAACTGGTGCTGACGCTTCCATCGGAGACCTACATTGCCGAGCAACTCGAACAAGTGGATCCACAGCGCATTCATGCCGTGCGCGAAGCCATGCGACTGCAACTGGCACTTGCGCTGCAAGAAGACTGGAAATGGGCGTACCAAGCGCACTGCGATAATGGTGCTTATAGTCCCGATGTGGTGTCTGCAGGCCGCCGCGCTCTGTCAGGAATGGCTCTTTATAACTTGTGTCTGGCAGCAAGCCGAACCGGTGACGCAATATGGCCGGGCAAAACACTGCAGCGCTTTAAAGATGCGAGCAATATGACCGACCGCTTTAATGCCCTGCAAGCACTGGTAGGTACTGGTCACGCATTGGCTGG
Source organism: Akkermansia muciniphila (assembly GCA_943327015.2). Taxonomy (GTDB): domain Bacteria; phylum Pseudomonadota; class Gammaproteobacteria; order Burkholderiales; family Burkholderiaceae_C; genus Allorhodoferax. The sequence goes on along the minus strand of CALPVM020000157.1, from coordinate 2,113 downwards.
GCAGGCATTGTCTCGTTTTCATGCTTTGTTTAAAGACGAGGCATTGGTACTTGACAAATGGTTTGCCCTGCAGTCAGGAACCCCGGATCGGGGTGGCCAGGTACTACCTGCAGTACGCCAGCTTCTCACACACCCGGACTTTAATATCCGCAATCCCAACCGCGCCCGTAGTGTGATATTTAGCTTCTGCAGCAGCAACCCCGGTGGTTTTCACCGTCAAGACGCAGCAGGCTACGTATTCTGGAGCGAACGCGTGATCGAGCTCGACAGCATCAACCCCCAAGTGGCAGCGCGCCTGGCACGCGCGCTGGATCGCTGGAAAAAACTGGCCGAACCCTACCGCAGCGCTGCTCGCGAAGCTTTGAAACGCGTAGCGGCTAAATCCGAACTTAGCAACGATGTGCGTGAAGTGATAGACCACGCACTGGCCGATTAACAAGGACACTTTTATGGCACAAAAAATATCCCTGACCCGCTACTTGGTAGAAAAGCAACGCGACAACAACACTATTCCTTCCCACCTGCGCCTGCTGCTTGAAGTGGTTGCGCGCGCCTGTAAAAGCATCAGCCAAGCGGTGAATAAAGGCGCTTTGGGTGGTGTGCTGGGTGCTGCAGAAACCGAGAATATCCAAGGCGAAGTGCAAAAAAAGCTCGATATTATTGCTAACGAAGTGCTGATTGAGGCCAACGAATGGGGTGGCCATTTAGCGGCTATGGCCAGCGAAGAAATGGAAGGCATTTACCTAGTGCCCAACCGCTATCCGCAGGGCGAATATTTGTTGCTGTTTGACCCCCTTGACGGCTCCAGCAATATTGATGTCAATGTGAGCATTGGCACCATCTTTAGCGTGCTGGTCAAGCCTGAAGGCGCTGGTGTGTCGGAGCAAGACTTTTTGCAAGCGGGTTGCAAACAAGTAGCGGCCGGCTATTGCGTGTACGGCCCGCAAACCACACTGGTGCTGACCGTGGGTGATGGTGTGTCGATGTTTACCTTAGACCGTGAGCAAGGTTCGTTTGTACTGACGCAAGAAAACGTGCAAATACCCGCCGACACCAAAGAATTTGCCATCAATATGAGCAATATGCGCCACTGGGCTCCGCCGGTAAAACGCTATGTAGACGAATGCCTGCAAGGCAAAGAAGGCGAGCGCGGCAAAGACTTTAATATGCGCTGGATTGCCAGCATGGTGGCCGACGTGCACCGTATTTTGACCCGTGGCGGAATTTTTATGTACCCCTGGGATAAACGTGAGCCCGAAAAACCCGGCAAGCTACGCTTGATGTATGAGGCCAACCCCATGAGCTGGATTATCGAGCAGGCTGGTGGCGCCGCCACCAACGGCAAAACCCGTATTCTGGATATTGAGCCTAGCAAGCTGCATGAGCGGGTGAGCGTAATTTTGGGTTCTAAGAATGAGGTAGATCGGGTAACGCGGTACCACGCAGAGGCATAGACCACTGCCGATTCGGGCATGCACCGTTAGCGATGACTAATGGTGTAGTCTTAGAAACCCCAATCAGGTTTGGCACACATATTGCATCCCTTCTTGAATACAAGATAGGATTATGCAAAAATGGTGCACGACCAAAATACGATTGCCAACCACGCCAATGACTTGGCACCGCAGGCATGGATTACCCATTTTTCCAAGCCAATTGTGCTGTCAAGCGCTGGGACTTTAGCAGGTCTGCGCTTTGCCGTTAAAGACAATATCGAGGTAGCCGGGTATCCGGTAACCGCCGCCTGCCCAGCCTTTAGTTACCAAGCCAGTACACACGCCTGTGTGGTGCAAAAATTGCTGGATGCGGGCGCTTCATGCGTGGGCAAGACCAATTTAGACCAGTTTGCCTGCGGTTTAAACGGCACCCGTTCACCCTATGGCGTGGTACCTAACACCTTTAAGCCGGACTACCTGTGTGGCGGCTCTAGCTCTGGTTCGGCCTATGTGGTAGCTACCGGGCAAGTGGACTTTGCCTTGGGCACCGATACAGCGGGTTCAGGCCGCGTGCCAGCCGGATTTAACAACATTGTCGGACTCAAACCCAGTAAGGGCTTACTTAGCTTGCATGGCGTAGTGCCTGCTGCCCAGAGTGTAGATTGCGTTTCCATCTT
>CALPVM020000156.1 GCA_943327015.2 Akkermansia muciniphila | reverse complement strand
GTCGTCGTTGATGACGTAAAAAACATAATTCATTTCTTTGAGTGTTTTTGACACCGCTAAGCCAGAAGTACCATCAATGCATTCCAGAAAAATGATCGGTTGAGATTCTAAAATCAGGCGATGCATGCCACGCAGGCATGCATCCTCGTGTCCCTCAACGTCTATTTTTATCAATTTAACCTCTGACCTAATGCTTGGAGGAATAAATTCATCCAGTCCAACAACTTGGATGTCAGTAATTAATGCGTTGTCTTTGGCGCCAATAGATCCGCCTGATGTAAGGTAACTTGTATTGGATGGTGTGGAAAAAGGGAGAATTTCATTTTTTTCTCCAACGCCTAACATGAAAATATTTTTTGGATCACATCCATTGCCTCTCAGATTCATGTTTAATCTGGAAAAATTCATGAAATGCGGTTCAAATGATAATATGCTGGCGTTAGGATCTGCAGAGAATGCGGCTAATGTGTATGCACCGGTGTGTGCGCCAATGTCAATAATAATTCCGCCATTTTTTACGAAGTGAGCCCAAAGACCGATGGTCGTCTTTTCGTAGCAACCATTCCAAAAGAAACGCAGTGCCACGCCATCGTCTGCGCTTGCGAGATACATTTGAAAACTTAGTTCCTTCGTAACGCAGCAATCAACCCAGTTGTAAAACTTAGGGAGCTTTAGCAAATCGCCGATAGAAAATAAGGCTTCATTGGGCAGTTTGCTGCGCTGTTCCAGCGCTGCAGCGTAAAGCATTTCATGATTAATAGGCATTTTTACTGTCTACGATATTGCGAATATATTGGAGTGACAATGGTAAATTGATTTCTTTGTCGCTCGTGGGGCCTTTGAATGTTATAAGTTGCACACCTTTCTTATGCAGATCATGGATGTGCGTTTGGGTAGGTACTTGCTTAATAATATTTAAATGGATATCAGGATTTAGCAAGCCAAAATCAAATAATTGGTTGCTTACTGCATGTGCAAGTGAAACCTGATCACCATACCATCGATGAAAGCGAGAGGGTAAACACTGGCATATTTTTAAAAGCTGTTGAAAGAAAAAATTATTGCGTTTAACAGCTAAAGCACCAAAAAGAAAGGGCATGACATCAGAAATCATTTTTTCTTCAAACTCTGGATAATGTTCTGGATAGTTGGCATTAATTTTAAAGTTGATGGTTCTTGGTGTAAGTAAAATATCATTTTTAGACTCGATAACCAGCGGGTTGAGCAGCAAACAATCGGCATCGGTAAAAAAAGTATATTCCTCTGTTAATTCAAGTAAGCTATATGCCTCTAGTCTGGCAACCATAATATCATTGCATAGTTTTTGGCGCAGAACCTGGTTTACACCTGCAATACTGGGAGTATCAAGGTCGCTTAATTGAATCACTTCAATCGTGTTTCCATGAATCAATCTTATGGACGTAACATATGCTTCAGGAATGCTTGTTTGATCTCCAACCCAAAAAAAAGCTATTCGATTCATGACGTAATTTCCATACCATGTTGGGATCTTGCGCGTGCAGAATGCCAATATTCTGACATGTCTGTTGTTGCATAATTTTGAAAGCAGGGAGTTCCTAGTGTGTAATGAATAATCTTGGCATCAGGGTTGGTTGGATACTCAATGGCAAGCCAGTTCCATGCCAATGGAATGTCGCCTATGTCATTGTCATCCAGCCAGGAAAAACGATGCAGATATGAACCTGTAGCATTTTTAATAAATTCTGGCGTCAGTATCTTGTTTTTTGGGTGTTCGCAATTCCATAGAATTAAACTTGACCAGTTTTTGCGAGGATAATTTTCATTTTTATTGCCCAAGTATTTGGTGCTAAACTTTGTTTCATAGTTGTGTTTGCAAACTAAAACTGCTTTATTATTGTCTCGTAAAGACCAAAGTTCTTTTATGTCTGATTGGCAAACCATATCGCCATCTGCAAAAATAACCCAGCCATTAAAATTCATAATGTATGGGCTTAGAAAGCGCGAATAAATAAATTGATTGCTTGCGTCGTTGTGTTTTTCAGAGTAGTTGGCAATACTATTCAGTACCAGTGGCGTAAATCTGGTGATTTCGCTTGTCTTGTCAATAATGCTTTGGCAAAAAGTATGGTACGCCACAGCCTCTAGCTGGTCAAATCCAACAATAATATCAATCATGGGGCGAGTCCTTTAGGCGTTGTACAACAGAGCATTGAGTTCATATTGAATGGTGTCTGCTACGCCAAGCCAATCTTGTTTTTCGTACTGATGCAATAATTGCTCAATAATTTTATGTGCCTCAACAATCGCTGCGGGTGGTAATGCGCTAATTGTATTGCTGGTAGCATCAATGTATTGAATCAAATCAGCCGTAAGTGAGGCTGAAAATCCACACCTGAGTTGATCGGCGAGTAGGACTGCTTTAGCTGAAAGATCAGAGTTTTGCATGGTTTATGTACGACGTGCCTGCAATGGTGGCACCGTCACGGCTGGTGTTGTAGAACCTAATTTGGGGTTGAGATTGAATGTAAATTTCAAGATCCAAGAGGTAACCAAGCATATTGGGTTGTGTATAAATTTTGTTTCCATGTCCATCAAGTAACCATTCTGTGAGGTGGTCTTGTGGTTTGGAAAATTTTTCTAACGATTGAGCGTAGCTTTTTCCTTTTGGAAATCCAAAATCAGCACCCAGAAAGTAGATGTCTTTGGCGCCCATCTTTACCGCAAGGTCAGTGGCAGTATGAATGACACTGCTTAAACACATCAGGCTGCCTTTAGGGTGGGATTTTTTCCAGGTGTCATAGGCGGGGAGGTTGAAATACGTCACATACCTTGGGCCGGGCCATGCCCGCAGAACCTCGTTAGCCAGTATAGGAGCATATACCAAAGGTGTTTGTTCCATACTCACGTAGTAGAACTTGTCGCGCTTGTGCATATCAATGCTTACCACAATGTCTGGCTTGATATGGAAATGTGCTAGTGGCTTGAGTGCGGTATCTACGGCAATGATCAGGGGGCGGTCTGTACTGTCAAGTTGTTGCTTACACCATTGCAGAGATTGGTCCAGCGTGGGGCCTGCTCCTATAACCAATGCTTTTTTTTCGATCGCTGAATCAAAAAAAACAGAAACATCGCCGTCGGTCTGAATCAGCTCAAGATTGCTAGTTATTCTTTCGGTAATATCGTCTTGAAGACTATTAAATCGGTGTTGGTTGTATTGAATGGTTTTGTCGTGCGAGATTAGGTTTCTTAGTCTTACGCAGGACGTGTCGCACAGATGCAAATCTGGAGAATGCGCAAAATATGGATAACGGATTTTTGCTTCATCATTACCCATTAATAATTCTATTTTTTTATTTTCTAATATGGCGCTTAAGTCAATGGTGTGCAGAATCGTGAAAACCACATCGACATTGAGTATAACCAGTTGAATTTTTTTGATTTCTGGCCTTTGCTCGAGTAGATATTGTGCTAAGTGCCCCATACCAAAGCCATAGAGGGTCACTATTTCTGTTGGAGGTATGGTTTTGGATTGAACTAGCGCCTCTTGGTGAGGGTTGTATCTGCTGCAGATCTGCAGATTATTGATGGCTATTGTGTTAAATGCACCAGATATTAAGGTTGCACATAATTTGTTGTTGCTTTTGTATATGCTTAACGCAATAAGTGGCCATCTTTCTTGAATGATTTTTATATTGCTATGAAATATATTTTCATTCATGATAAATATTGCTTAATATATATTAAATAATTACATCAGGCATTTGTTAGGGCGCTATTGTTTTCAATACTTTGGTTAATAGATGCCTGCGGTACTTTGTGGTTGGTTAGTAAGCTCCAAACCAGGTCGTCGTCCACGCGGAAGCTGCACAATAGCATAGAGCCAGAGGCGATATTGAGTACTTGTGCTGGTGAGAGTGCGCCTACCATGTCGGCTGCTTGTTCAGACATGCCCATACGTGCCTGCGCTGCGGCCTTGTCTTGGCGAATAAGGGTTTGCGCCAGCATCAGGTAGTTGAGGTTGGCTTCACGGATTTCGCTCAAAATTTGTTCGTTGGTCATGGTTTTCTCCTGGGTGGTAGGTCTTGTGATTTAAATCACCATGGAGCAAATTGTGACTGTGTACGAAAAGTTTTTGAATCCGAAAAATGCTAATCCGCGTGTAAGGTGAAGAATAAGCAAATGTAAGAATTTGTCTTACAGTAATTAGGTAGACTTAAAAATCTGCTGCGCAAATGAGCACACACACGCAGCAGATCCCAAGCTGTCCAAGCTTTGGATTTACAAAAGGGCTTAGCCTTTGAGTAACGACAGAACCCCTTGCGGCAGTTGGTTGGCTTGCGCCACCATGGCTTGTCCCGCTTGTTGCAAGACCTGCGCCCTCGACATGTTGGAGGTTTCTTGGGCGTAATCGGTGTCCATAATGCGTCCGCGTGCGGCGGCTGAGTTTTCAGCTCCAATACGCAAATTATTGATAATGGTTTCTAGCCGGTTTTGGCTGGCACCCCATGTAGAACGTGCAGTAGTGGTGCGGTCAATTGCGTCGTCAATTTCGCCGATGGCTTCTAATGCTTGTGTTCTTGTTGATAAAGTGTTGGTGGTGGCAACTGTTGTACTGAAAACAAACGTGGCACTGGTGACGTCTACTTGGTTGTCAGCAGCAGTATTGGCGCCAATCTGAAACGTAAATGTTGTATTGGTATTTACGCCAATCACTTCATTGCCATTGAATTTTGTGTTTTCTGCAATGCGTGTGTTTTCTGAAGCCAATAACAGAAATTCTTGTTCCAGGGCCGCTCGGTCCCCCGTGTTGTTCGTGTCATTGGCAGCTTGAACTGCTAGTTCACGCATGCGCTGCAAATTATTTGATATAGAGCCTAAAGCACCTTCTGCCGTTTGCGCCAGCGAAATCGCATCGTTGGCATTGCGCACCGCAGCATTCATGCCCTTGGTTTGCGCTTGCATACGTTCGGCAATGGCCAAACCTGCTGCATCGTCTTTTGCACTGTTAACGCGCATGCCAGATGAGAGGCGTGCCATTGATGTGCTCATCAGATTGCTGGTACCTGACAATGCGCGCTGCGCATTGAGCGAGGATAAATTTGTATTGATCGTGCTCATTGAAAGCTCCTTTAACGTAATTTCCCGACATTGCTGTCGTTGTCACCGTATTTGGTGGGTTTGCTTGGACAGTGGGTTTATTGTCGGAAAATCGTTGGAAACGTTAACTCGAATAAAAGGCAGAAAAACCATCTTCATTTGCCCTTTGCGATTTGTGAACTTCTGCATTTGGATGCAAAAGTGGCATGGCCGAAATGTAGCTAATTGAAATAAGTGCTTTTATTTGCTTAAGAAAAGTCTGATAGCTGCCGATGACAAACTCAGCGGGTGGAATTACAAAGCTCGCCGTCCAGCAGGTGACTTGTTCACTTCTGGTCATGAAGTCGGCCTTAGGGCCGGCAAAGAGTTAGGCAATTCCGCCGGACTAACTTAGTTTAATGAAGGAGCTAAAAATGGCCTCAATCAACACCAACGTACAGTCGCTGAATGCCCAGCGTTCTTTATCTAGCACTGCTAATCTTTTGGGTACGTCTATGGCACGCTTGTCTTCCGGCATGCGTGTCAATGGCGCCAAAGACGATGCTGCAGGCTTGGCTATTGCAGAGCGTATGCAAGCGCAAACCAAGGGTATGAACGCAGCGGTGCGTAACACCAATGATGCCATCTCGCTGGCGCAAACAGCAGAGGGTGCACTGGGTTCTATTTCTAATAATTTGCAGCGTATGCGTGAGTTGGCGGTGCAATCTAATAATGGCACCAACAATACGGGCGACCGTGCAGCGCTGGATCAGGAGTTCCAGTTGTTGGCTGCTGAGAACGAGCGTATAGCTACCAACACGAAGTTCAATGGCAACGATGTCATTGGTACCACTGCTTCGGCGGCCTTTACTTTCCAGGTGGGTGCCAATACCTCCACTGACAACCAGATTACGGTAAATACCAGCACATTTGCCATGGCAACTTCTTCGCTCACAACGGCTGGTTCTGCTTCTTTGGCAATTACGGAGTTGGATACTCAAATTGACAACGTTACGTCAGCACGCTCCAATTGGGGTTCTAGTCAAAATCG
>CALPVM020000155.1 GCA_943327015.2 Akkermansia muciniphila | reverse complement strand
TTGGCTTGCGCGTCTTTGAGTTGACGAAATAGGCGTGCAATCCTTTTCCTGCTCCAATAACGAAGATGTGTCTTTTTGTAGGCTTTGGTGTTTGTACTATTTGAAGTAAGCAAGTCGTCGATCCACTCGATGGTGGTCTGCAAACAAAGGACTACTGCGGGTTCTTGAAGTGCATAGCGAACGGTTTTTCGCTGCAACTGCGTGGCATCTAACAGCACCTTTTCCATCGTCTGCCACTTTTCAATGCGTAGTTCATCGCCCTGGGCGTATGCATCTGCCAATGTTGGCAGCGTTTCCATAGCAGCAACATCAAAATCTCTAAGGTCACCCAGACACGTTAAAAGCAACTCCAGCTCTAACCATGAAGCGACTGTATCTGCTGCAATAACAGGCTTGAATAAACGCAATGCACTTTTGAAGCGTCTCCAACCAACCCTGGCCTGGTGCACCACTTCGGGGTCATCGGATGTGCGTAGGATGTTAAGGTTAGTGGTGAACTGGCAGAAAGTCTCCAGCAACACACACTCCGCCGCTTCAACTAATGTACGTTTGGAAGATAGCTTTGGCGGCTTCACATTTAGTGGCAGGGTGTCGGCATCTGGCACATTTGCCTGTTCGCTGGCAGCATTGCTGAGTTGCGTTAAATCTTCAAGCTGGTGAGCCTCTAACTGCTTGCGTTTGTAAGTAAAGTTCTTTTTCATAAAAAACCATTTGAAATACCATCCACTTTGGTGACATTGAATCTAGTGCACCACTACTTTGGATTTTGCAATTCAAGATGATTCATGACGATGACAAACCGCACAGAACCAAGCATGGTGTTTTTTTGAAATGGACTTCCATTGCCGATTGGGGGCTGACTGCAGCGTCGTGTTACTCATCGTGGAAAGCAGCTGCGCACCACACGCTCCAATCCCGCTCTGCCGTGCCCGTTGGATCACGTCAACCGGCACTTTAAAGCCAGTCGACCTAACCAGCTAAGGGTGTCTGACTTCACCTATGTATCGACCTGGCATGGCTGGATGTATGTGGCGTTTGTGATCGATGTGTTTGCCCGGCGGATTGTGGGCTGGCGTGTCAGCAGTTAGATGCATACTGATTTTGCGCTGGATGCTTTGGAGCAGGTCACAATCACCATCGCTTGTTATCGTCAATCGGGTATATTCCGCCTGCCGAGGCTGAGGATAATGACTATCGGTAACTTGCCAAAACGTCCAATGCCGAGGTTTTAATTTAACTAAATGCCCTCCGTGAAACCCGGGGCTATTCATAATGACCATAAAAATCCAATGCCACGCAATCCGTAAAGTAAAGACTCCCTTGGCTCTAGGACTGGTCACCACTCTTTTTTTACTTCTTCTAAGTTTTGTAGATTTATTTGGTGCAAATGATTATGGCGCAAAAAAATCATTGGATCTTTTATCAAAGTCTTTTCCATACGAAAAACTCTATCCTGATAACTCAGCATCATTAGCTCTAATTGCAATAGATGACGAATCGTTACAAAGGCTGGGTCAGTGGCCATGGCCTAGGAAAACGGTTGCAAAAATTATTGATAACATCAATAAGAGTGGTGTAGCCGTTCTTGGCGTAGATGTACTGTTCCTGGAGGAGGATCGTTATTCGCCTCGCAAATTAGCCGCTGAAATACACATGCCCCTTAGTCAATTAGAGGCTCTTGGATTTTCAAACGGAGATATACAGCTCGGGGAGGCTATGGCTAATTCAAGATCAGTACTTGCCTTTGCTTTAGGCAGGGATAAGATGGATCAAATAAACGGTAAAGGTAATGTAATGCCGAATCGTTTTATTGTCGTCAATGATGCTGCGAAGTATTTGATATCGGCTCCCAGCTTGCTTATGCCACAAAAAACAATTACTAAAGGGACGGGTTTTGGTTTTGTTAATGCTTCAAAGGAAGGCGGGCTTGTTCGCGAAGTCCCTATGGCGGCTATTTACGGGGATATGCTTGTTCCTTCATTGAGCTTAGACATGTTAAGAGCTGCTCAGGGCGTGAGTAATTTTATAGTTAAGCCAAGTGACAGTGGTCATGCATTAAATATCAAGGTTGGTAATTATCTTGTTCAGACTGGGCTTGAGGGTCAATTACTGTATCACCATGGGCAATCAAGTCGTTTTGAACAAGTCCCAGCTTATCGCCTCTATGATGGAGTTGTTGATAACTTGCAAGGTCGCATTGCAGTGTTTGGTGTAAATGCGTTAGCTTTGGGCGACCGGCACACGTCGATTATTGAGGAATCAGTCCCGGGCCCTCTCATGCATTTACAAGCTTTAGATCAAATTCTTTCTGGGAGATTTATTATGACGCATCCTGGATTTGACCGAATGATCTATCTGATTTGCGCCTTAACTGCAGGTTTGATTTGCTATTTGATAGTGCATGTTCCACTGATCTACACCTTAGCAATTGGGGGTATTAGCTTTTTGATGTTGCTTGGAGTAACCACATATTCATTTATTCAATTTGGTTTTGTCTTTAATTTTTTTACCAGTCTAGCAATCTTATTAACCGGCGGCTTTTTTACATACTTCCTGCAATCCTTGCATGAGGAGCGATTGCGAAAGAAGATGCAAAGCTCTTTTGCTCAATACGTGCCTAGTGATGTTGTTGAAAGGATCTCTAGGAGTGGTAAGGCTCCAGCGCTAGGTGGTGAAATGATTGAGGCAAGCGTCCTATTTTTGGATTTGCGTGGTTTCACTAGCCTAACGGAATTACTTAAACCTTATCCTGAATTGATGGTTCAAGTTATCGGCACAATCATGGAAGAAATAACAGTTCGACTAATAGAAAGCGGCGCTACGATTGATAAATATATCGGTGATGCAGTCATGGCATTCTGGAACGCACCAGAAAAGCAAGATAATCATCTAGTTCGGGCTCTTTATGGGGCTTGTCGTATTCAAGAAGATTTGGATCTCATTAAGTCTAAAATTTATTCGATTAACCCAATAGTTAAAGAAATAAAAATTGCTTTTGGTATAGGTATTTGCTGTGGTCCAATTACCATTGGTAACTTTGGATCAAGCTTTAGGTTCAATTACACTGCATTAGGTGATGCAGTCAACATCGCATCTCGCCTCGAGGGTCTAACTAAGGATAAAGGGTGTCCTATTTTGGTTGCGGCAAATAGCCTAAAAGATGGCGAGCAATTTATGTTTAATGATCGATTAATCCAGGTGCATTTAATTGGTACAACTGAAATTCGTGGTAAGGTTGAAGTTATTGAGATATTTACAGTAGAGTTTATCTAATAGTTTACAGCGCCAGCGACATTAAAATTCAAGGAAAATACCTATGGGGTTCTCAAAAAGAAGGTTTATTAAGTATGGCTGCATTGCTTGCTCCATAGCCATATTTTCCCCTAGGCTTCTGTTAGCCCAAGCCAATGGCAAAAATAAGGTTCAGGCCTTTAGTGGGCAGCTCCAATTAAATAAAAAATTAGCAATTCTCGGTCAAGAAGTTAAGGCTAGCGATGAAATTTATGTGGGGGCTGGATCCAAGGCAACCATTATTTTTAATGGGGACGTTTATCATCTTCGTGAAAATACAACTTTCGTACTCCCGAACGAATCTGGCGCAAATACCAGCCTAGTGGGAGGCGCTGTTTTAGCTGCATTCACACCAGGCAACCCCAAGAAGATTCGCATTGGGGACAAAACAGTGCTATCTATTCGTGGCACCGGTATCTACGCAGAATCTGGGCCAGAAAAAAGTGAATTTTGCTTATGTTACGGTAGTGCAAATTTAAGTTCCAAGAAATCATACCTGGATATCGATACTGAATCAAAATATCATAAAGATTTCACAATTATGGCTGATGGCTTGATCCGGCCAACCGCATGGCATGAGCGTCGTATGACGCATAGCAGTCGTCAAAATATTGAGTTAGAAAAAATTGCTGGCCGTAGCTCTCCTTTTGATGGTGGTTACCGAGACTGGATCTCTCAATTCGAAAGCCCTGATCTCTAATATAGGTTAGCTTTAGATCTCCCAGGTTGGTAAGGCCGGACCGGTTCCAAAAATCAATTGAAATCCAGAACTTGAAGATATGGTCACGGCAATGGTTCTCAGCAAAGGTCAGACTCTACGAGCACGGCGTATGAGGTACACGCCAAAAGAAACCATCCACACCAAGTAAAGCACACTGATGGGTGCGATGAAGGCCGATAGGTTCAAGCCAAACATTTCAAACGACAGGAAGAAGAGCCCCAAAGCGGTTGCCCATGCCATCAATGAAAGCCAACGCGGTACGTCAGATCGCGCCCAAAGAGCAGATGCCAATAAAGCAACACTGGTCGCCGACAACAGGAACACGCCTAGAATTTCTCCGACGCCTCCTGCATAGACATTGAATGCGGTGTATACCGTGGCGATCACTGACTGCCCTGCGGCATCTGCGGCCTGGTATTGGGTGGCCAGCTCGGGCATCACCGTAAGCCAGCGAACAATGCCTAAGCAACGCGCCAAGGTCGATAGCAGAGCGAAGCCGACGGCCAGCCTCAAGACCAAGGGAAGTTCGTCTTTGCCAGCGACAGCACGACTGATCAGCAGGATCACCGGAAAAAACAACAGCGAGTACAGAAGATACACGCTATAGCCTAGCTTCACAGACGCCGCTTCGCTGATCATCAACGGCAGATTATGGGATGCGGGCAGGTCCAAATTGGCGGGCCATCCGATAGCAGCCCCCAAGACGCCCAAGGGCACAAAGAACATTAGAGCATGCACGATGGCCAAACTGCCAGCAGTACGATGGAGGGTGGATGCTTGCATTTTCAGACTTCAGGTTGTTGAAAGATGGGCTTATTTTGCAACTGTGTGGTATCTTCTTGTTATTTGATTTATGCACACTTATATTGCATAATTGCAATAAAGTATCTCAGTGGGTCAACCTGCTATTCGTTGTAGTCCATCCCCAATACTTGTAACAATCACATCGCCATGGACCCGCTGCACACCACCTCCTGGGACTGGATCAAAAGTTTTTTCGCCGTAGCCGAACACGGTTCCGTACTGGCTGCTGCGCAATATCTGAAAACCAACCCTGCAACGGTAAGCCGCCAAATTGCCGCATTGGAGAAATCGCTGGGTATAGAGTTGTTCGTGCGCAGCCGCCAAGGCATGCATCCTACCTTGCATGCGATTCAGTTTCTGGAACCAGCACGTGCTATGCACTCGGCCATGCACCGGCTTAGTTTGGGAGCAACCGCCAAAGATGAGCAGCTTCAAGGGGTGGTGCGTATCAGTGTCAGCGTGAGTATGGCACATTTTGTGCTGCCTGAGCTGCTACAAGTTTTGCGCAGTCAACACAGCAGTATTCACTTTGAAATTACCGCCACAGACTCGGTCAGCAATTTGTCGCAGCGCGAGGCGGACATTGCAATCCGCCTGATCCGCCCCGAACAGCAAGACTTGATTGCCAAGCGTGTGGGCTACCTTTCAATAGGGTTGTATGCCAGCCAACGCTACCTCTCCATGCGCGGAATTCCGAAAATGGAGCTCGGCTCTTTGATGCAGCACGACTTCATCGACGTGGCGCCACACCACCCGGTGCGAGAAGGATTTTCCAAGGCTGGATTTGCCCAACTGGCAGAGCGCTTCGTTTGCATCACCACAGACCACGCCAATGCATGGCACATGCTGCGCGCTGGCATAGGCATAGGAAGTGGACTGTCCATCTTGGCCGAGCGCGACAACCAAATCATCTCCGTTTTGCCAGAGGCGTCAGTGCCCAAGTTCCCCGTCTGGCTGGTAACCCACCCTGCGCTGAGGACGCAACCACGACTACGCCTTGTGGTGGACTATCTGACACAGGCGCTCAAGTCTTTGGTATCTTGACCATCAAGCTCTATGCCCATCTTATTTGCATTACTACTCTTGGCTTTTGTTCCACTCACCAATGCTATAACCATTGGCATTTTTAACGGCGCAGGCACATGTGAAGGCTGCGGGGAAACGGTCGGAGCTTTTTTCGAGGCTCGCAATGATAAGGTGATCTACCTGAACGAAAAGACGCTCAATGCGGCCACGCTATCCAAAATTGAGGTGTATGTGCAGCCCGGTGGGTCGGATGATATTGATGAAACCTTAAATGCCCTAGTTCCATCACAAATTAAAGCACTACGACAATTTGTAAACCGGGGTGGAAGTTATCTTG
>CALPVM020000154.1 GCA_943327015.2 Akkermansia muciniphila | reverse complement strand
TTATTTTTGGTTTTTTTACATCAATAAATTTAGGATCAACCTATAAGATTAATTTATTAAACGGATTAATTGCCGCCATTTTAATCAGTAGTATTATTTCCGTTGGATTGCAGCTTCAGCAATGGTTTGGCATTGATACTAACGATATGTGGGCTATGCAAACCGGCCCACAAAGACCCTATGCAAATTTAGGTCAACCTAACCAACTTGCTACTTTATTACTATGGGGTATTTTAGCTACAGCGTGGGGTTGGCAACAAAAAAAACTTTCCTCGTTCACCACCTGCTTTGTAAGCTGTTTTATTCTGTTTGGTGTAGCCCTTACAGGCTCTCGCACAGCTTGGATAGGTATTTTAATATTGGTAAGTGCTGCATGGGCATGGCGCAATTTATGGCGTTCTGATTCAGCGCCTAGGGCAGCTATTTTGCTGGCTCTTTATTTTGCGGCTTGCGTGGCCACCATTGCACACGTTACACCTCTTATTCACTTTAACTCCAACATTGAAACCAGCTTTCTTTCTAGCAGCAGTGCACACAGCAGGCTAGATGCTTGGAAATTATTTTTAGATGCCATAGCTCAACGACCATGGTTTGGTTATGGTTGGAACCAAACTGCCCTAGCGCAAATAGAGGTTGCTGTTAATCACCCGAGTTTAGGCATTGTTTTTACATATGCGCACAACTTATTTTTAGACTTGCTTATTTGGTGCGGCATACCACTTGGCTTATTGTTTATTTTTGCAATTTTTTACTGGTTTTGGAAAAACCTGAAAGCTGTTAATCATTCTGAAACTGCCATATTAATGATGATGATTTTGGTTATAGGCAACCATGCCATGCTGGAATTTCCACTTTACTACGCATACTTTCTGCTTCCAGTTGGCCTTTTTGTGGGCGTAATTAATGCAAGACATAATGCTACCGTAGTATTTACTACAGGTAAAACCGTTATTTGGAGCATGTGGCTGGTTTGCGCGGTGCTGTTGGCGATTATTATCAAAGATTATCTGGAAGTAGAAGAAAGCTACCGTTATTTACGTTACGAACAAATGAACATCAAAGTCAAGCCAATGGGGCCACCCGATGTTATTTTGCTCACTCAGTGGTATGACCAGATTGACGTTGCCCGCATTGAGCCGCATAGGAATATGGCAGAGGCCGAGTTACAACGTATTGAAAAAGTTGTCAGTGTATTTCCAAGTGCTTTACTTGCGCACAAGGTAGCCACTGCGTTAGCCTTAAATAACCAACCCGACAAAGCGCGTCTCTGGTTGCGACGTTTATGTAAAATCTCGCAGGAAGAACAATGCAAAACCGCTGAAGCTATCTGGGCAAAACAAGCACTTAAATACCCAGAGATTGCAGCCATTCCATGGCCGGTTGGGGTAGCTATCCAAAAGTAATCTTTACGGAACCACAGTTTTAAGCTGCACAAATGCCTGCTTTAGCATAGGTACACTCTTGCAATATCTTCTTTGCCTTTCCCGATTGTGTTTTCAATCGAAACCTGCAACCATGGAGTGCGCCTGCCTGATCTAATGAATTCAACGTAACTTTTTGTTGCAAGGCTGCTCTTGCTTGTGGCAGCAAAGCACTTTGTTCAGCGCTTATGCGTGCCGTTTCTTTTTGGTTCAGCCAATTTATGCGCTAGGATTTCTTTTTCTTGCATGTGTTTGGTTTGTTCGTTAATTCTGACTGGAACCACGATAATTGTAGAATGATTCGTTAACCACCCAATTCCCCCCATGCAGTCCTGGCTTCCCGTTGTTTTACTCACCTTCCCATGGCTGCAAAATGTTTCTTACGGCCCCAGCCCTGCGGTAGTGCAAGGGCTGCTCACCTGGCTATGCTTTGCTTGTTTTCTGCTGTATGCGGTGGCTGCACACATCTCCAGCCGGCAAAAGGAGAACTTTATCTTTGGTGCCTGGGCGCTGGCGGCACTAGTTAGCGCTTGTATGGGTTTGCTGCAATATTTCGGCTTCACCGCATGGTTGCAGGGCGTTGTCACCCCCGCAGAACTAGGGCAGGCTTTTGGCAATTTGCGCCAACGCAACCAATTTTCCACCCTGATGTCCATCGGCTTTATAGCCGTGCTTTGGCATAGTCAAAAGCTGTGCCGTGCAAGAACTTGGTATCAATACGGTTTATACCTGTGTATTGCCGTTTTAGCTGCAGCCAGTGCGGCCAGCGGGTCACGCACTGGGCTGTTGCAATGGATATTAATTCTTGGAATTTATTGTGTTTGGCTTCCAGATAAGCGCCGCTTTTTGGTTTTTGCAATGCTGGCATATGGGTTAGCAGCTGTGGTGTTGCCCTTGGCACTGGGCAGCGGCATGCAGACCAGTGGCATTATGAGCCGCTTACATGAAAACAGCCCTGTTTGCACAAGCCGGTTAACGCTTTGGAGCAACGTGTTGCATTTAATTTCGCAAAAACCTCTTTGGGGGTGGGGCTGGGGCATGTTGGACTATGCCTATTTTGTAACTCTGTTCCCAACAGAACGTTTTTGCGGCATTGTGGACAATGCTCACAATTTACCCTTGCAATGGGCTGTTGAGTTAGGCTTACCGATGGCAACTCTTTTTTGCGCTGCAATCGTAGGGTTTGTTTTATTTGGCAAACCTTGGCGCGAAAATAATCGTAGCAAACAAGCCGCATGGGCGGTGCTAGTTGCAATTGGTTTGCATAGCCTACTTGAATACCCACTGTGGTATGCACCGTTTCAGCTGGCTGCTTTGCTGGCTGTGTATTTTTTAATATGTGACACACATAATTTAAATACGCAAGTGGCTAAGCGCGCATCGTTTAAAGCGGCTGCTTTGATAAGCATGCTGGTATTGTTTACCACCAGCTTGGTTGCGTTTGATTATGGGCGCATGAGCCAGATTTATTTGCCGGTTGCATCCAGAGTAAAAGTTTTTGAAACCGGTGTTTTGGGCCAGCCGCAATCGAGCTGGTTTTTCAAAGATATGGTGCTGTTTGCAAAGCTTAGCACCACGCCATTAACCTTGCAAAATGCGGCCGATGTGTACGCAAATGCGACCCATCTTTTAACACTTTCACCAGAGCCGCGTGTAATTGAAAAACTATTAGAAAGTGCCATCATGCTAGGCAAAACCGAGGTTATCGATGCATACCTTGCGCGCTACCACGCCGCCTTTCCGGCTGAAGCCAAACGCTGGCAAAGCTTGAATGCACACAAGATCAACGCATTGCCGTCAAAAAGCCGATAATGGCTCACAATTTCGTATGTTGATGATTTAACAGATGGTAAAGCGATCGGGCGGGATTAACTATATATGGGTGCTTCTGCTAGTGGGGTGCTGCATGGTGTTTGGCGCTCAGGCACAAACCCCATTGGCACTGCCACAGTTGGGTGACGGAGCCGACATGAGCCCGGCAGCAGAACGCCGACTGGGTGACCGCATAGCGCGAGAGCTATACCGTGACCCAGACTATCTGGATGATCCTGTGATCATGGACTACGTGCAGCGTGTTTGGCAGCCCTTGTTGGCCGCTGCCAAACAACGTGGCGAACTACCTGCCGCACTAGAAGAACATTTTGCTTGGCAGATACTGCTGGGGCGCGACCGCAGTGTCAACGCCTTTGCACTGCCAGGGGGCTATTTTGGCCTGCATTTGGGTTTAGTAAGCACCGTGACCAGCAAAGACGAGCTGGCCAGTGTGTTGGCACATGAACTTAGCCACGTGACGCAACGCCATATTTCGCGTCTTATATCGCGCCAAAATCAGCAAGCGCCTTGGCTGATGGGTGCCATGATTTTGGGCGTTCTGGCCGCCAGTAAAAACCCAGGTGCTGCCAATGCAGCAATTATCGGTGGGCAAGCGGTTGCCGCACAAAACCAGCTCAACTTTTCACGCGATATGGAGCGCGAAGCCGACCGCGTGGGTTTTGGTGTGATGACACAGGCCGGTTTTGAGCCTCAGGGTTTTGTTAGCATGTTTGATAAGTTACAACAGGCATCGCGCCTGAACGATGCCGGTGGATTTCCGTACCTCCGTAGTCACCCGCTGACTACTGAACGTATTTCGGATATGCAAAACAGATTGCCACTGGCATCAACCAACACAAGTTCAACCGCTGCAATAACTGATGACTTTGAGCAAGCCATGGTCGCAGCCCGTGCCAAAGTGCTGTCCAACAGCACCGCAGACGATTTGCGTTCTTGGGCTGCACAGTTATCAGACCCCCGCTTTGTCACATTAACGCCCACCCGGCAGGTCGGTATTTTGTATGGTTCCATTCTTTCTGCCATCAAATTGCGAGATTTCTCTGCTGCTTCAAAAGGTTTGGATTTACTTAAATCACGTGCAATGAACCATCAAGCCGGCCAGCGATTAGTTTATTGGTTGGCAGCAGAGTTTGCATTGGTGCAAGATAACCCGCAACGTGCACGTGCTGAATGGATCAATATTCCAAGAGCACCGGGCAGACCCGATATTTTGCTGGAAGCGCAAATAGATATCAAATTAGGTCAAGCCAAAATGGCATCTGACAAGCTTCAAATTTGGGTTGCTGAAAACCCTAAAGATGCAGCTGCTTGGCAACTGCTGGCATCTGCTTTATTGATGCAAGGACGCACGGTTGCTGCCATTCGCGCAGAGGCCGAGGTGAACATTGCACAGTTAAACTACACCGATGCGCTAGCACGTTTAGAGGCAGCGCAAGATTCTGCCCGATCTGGCAAACTGAGAACCGATTATTTTGAATCATCCATGGTTGATAGCCGTTTAAAACAAGTTCAGCAGATATTAAAAGAACAGGGTCTAGAGCGCTAATACGCGTTAATTATTACAAAATATGGCTGGCATACACATTACCGACATTGAATCTGCCATTAACTATTGGCGTGCCCGCGAGCCCTCCCCGGATGGCATGCAGCTACCAGCAGCGACCAGTGCTTTGGCAGAAGTTTACGGCCTCATGGTGTATTACCACGAGACCGAGGCCGACCCGCACACCATGCCCGAACAGGCGCTGGACGCCTGGATGCAGTGGTATGACACTACACCCGACACGCCTTGCATTGCTATATGTTCTACCAGTCAGGGCGATGCTTTATGCAAAGGCTGTGGCCGCACTTTTGACGAAGTGCAGCACTGGCCGGCTATGCACCCCACCGACAAACGCGCCACTTGGCGGCGCATTACCCTAGAGGACAATGCGTGGCGTTTTAACCGTTATGCAGAGCGGGCGGGTAGGGCCTGAGTATTAGGCTGCGGCCTTACTTCCAGCGTACCGGCTCAATGTCTACCGAGTGGGATGCATCTCCCAAGGTCAGCACACCTTCTTGAATAGTGGCCTGCAATTGCATGCTGCGCTGTGCCAGCGGAATTAGTGCTTGCGCGGCTGCCGTGGGTATGCGATAAACACCCAAATTGTGCGCACGGTGGAGTTTGTTTTCTATGCCACGCCACCACACTTCTGCTGCGTGGTTAAAGCAGTACAACACCACCGCATCGGCTTTGCCACAGGCTTTAATCAGCGGTTTTTCTTCAGGCTGACCTACCTCCATCCAGAGACGGGTTTGGCCGGTAAAGTCTCGTAGCCAAACGTCGGGTTCATCCGGGTCTGACAGTCCCGCTCCAAAGGCCAACGTGCCATCGCCCCCGCACACGCTTTGCAATTGGTAGGCCTGCAAAGCCAGCGCGCACAAGCGCACCATCATGCGCTCGTCGGTCTCGCTGGGATGGCGTGCCAGCGTTAAGGCATGGTCGGCATAGTAAGCATGGTCGATATCTGCAAGCTGCACATGGGCTTTGAATATGGTGGATTTAAGCGCCATACAGCCTTACACACGCCGCGCCAGTTTTTCTGCCATACCCGTGTAGGTCGCTGGTGTCATTTGCAGCAAACGGTCTTTTTCCGCTTGCGGAATGTCCAACTTGGCAATAAAGCCTTGCATCAGTTCGCGCGTCATGGCTTCGCCACGGGTAAATTCTTTCAGTTGCTCGTAGGGTTCGGGCAAGCCAAAGCGACGCATCACGGTTTGAATAGGCTCGGCCAGTACTTCCCAGGACGCATCCAAATCCTGCGCCACTGCGTTGGCATTGAGTTCCAACTTGTTGAGTCCGGTTAGCAATGACTGGTACGCCAACACTGCATAGCCCAACGCCACGCCCATGTTGCGCAGCACGGTGGAGTCGGTCAGGTCGCGCTGCCA
>CALPVM020000153.1 GCA_943327015.2 Akkermansia muciniphila | reverse complement strand
TTTGGCTCTGCCGAATTTGATGCCGAGGGGCGCTATGTAGAACTGCGCTTTGACACCCCCAGCCAAAAACGCTCGGTGATTAGCGCGTATTTTCCCAGTGGCTCGTCCGGCGAAGAGCGCCAGCAAGCCAAGTTTCGTTTTTTGGCAGAGTTTTACCCCCACTTGCAGCGCCTCAAAGCTGAGCGTGAATTGATTTTGTGTGGAGACGTGAACATTGCCCACCAACAAATCGATTTAAAAAACTGGAAGGGCAACCTCAAAAACTCGGGCTTTTTACCCGAAGAACGCGCCTGGATGACCAAACTGCTTTCTGAAGGCGGCATGGTGGATGTGTACCGCCAACTCCACCCCGACACGACCGACGCCTGTTATACGTGGTGGAGCAATCGCGGCCAAGCCTATGCCAAAAACGTAGGCTGGCGGCTGGATTACCACCTTGCCACACCGGTGCTGGCTGCAAGTGCGCGGAGTGTGGGAATTTTTAAGGAGCAGAAATTTTCAGACCACGCGCCGGTGACGGTGGAGTACGAGTGGGGGTTGTAATGTCTACATTTCAGCGCACTAAACGCACTGGAAAACCTGCATCCGCCCTAGCCCCTGATACGCCGTAGAAACCTGATTCCTGCGCTAGTTTTAGATAGCTCCATTGTAAACAGCCAGTTTATTTTTTGAGAAAAGATGAAATGATTAGTTGCAGTATGTAGCCAACTGGCTACAATTAAAGCATGTACACCGTTATTGAAACTGAAGACTTCAGCGCTTGGCTAGATGGTCTGCGTGACCGCACTACCAAAATGCGTTTGGCAGCGCGTTTAACCAAGGCCCGATTGGGCAACCTTGGCGACACAAAGCCGGTAGGCGAAGGTGTATTTGAGATGCGCGAATTCTTTGGCCCAGGGTGGCGCATGTATTACGTAGAGCAGGCAGGAGCTTTAGTGGTGATGCTAGGTGGTGGCGACAAGACCACCCAACCTCAAGATGTTAAGCGTGCAATTCAACTTTCAAAGGAGCTGTAATGCCCAAAATAAAAACCCGTCCGTTTGATGCAGCCAACTACCTCAAGGACGACGAAGACATAGCGCAATACATGAGCATTATTTTGGAGGACGGCGACCCCGCACTCATAGCCGCGGCGCTGGGCGACATTGCCCGTGCCAGAGGCATGACCAACCTTGCCAAAGAAACCGGCTTGTCACGCGAAAGCCTTTACAAAAGCCTGTCGGGTGAGCGCGCACCCAGCACTGACACGCTGTTAAAGGTAATTAAAGCTCTGGGTTTTAAGTTAACTATTCAGCCCAACCCAATACAAACATAGTGGTAATAATTCGTCTGTACTCCTATGGGCGTTGAAAAAAATAGCTGCAAGAAATCAGACCCTGAACTAGCTGATGCCGACAAACCAGAATATTTTTATTAGTTTTTTGCCAGATAATAAAGCCCATACAAACACCCTACCCCACCCATTATGCGCAGCCCATTGCCACCACACCACCTACGCACCCTGCTACTAGCCACACTGCTGGGCTGCAACCTGTTGCCGATGACGGCCAATGCCGGCTTGCAGGAAGGCGCTATGGCTTATGTGGCTGGCGATCAAGCAACTGCGCTGCGCGAATTTGAACCGCTGGCGTTTCAGGGGGTACGAGAGGCGATTAAGGGTGTCTCGTACCTTGTGGATGATGGCTATATAGGTGCTTTGTATGTTTTGGGTGCTGTGTTTGAGTCTGGCAATTTTGGCAACGCCGATATTGTGGAAGCTTACAAATGGTACAGTAAGGGAGCTGACAAAGGCGATGCCCGAGCCCAATACGCCTTAGGCAGATTAGTTGAAACGGGCAAGCACGGTAGTGCTGACGTAGAAGAGGCATACCGCTTGTACAGCAAGGCAGCGGATCAAGGGCATGCAGAAGCCAGCGCAGCCCAAAAAAGACTGGCACCCACTGTTACCGCCATTGAGAAAAAGCGTGCGGATGATTACGCTGCTGCAGAACGCAAACGTGCACAAGAAGAAGCCGCCGCTATTAAACGAGAACAACAACGCCTAACACAATGGCGTAAAAAACTACAAATCGGTGACGACACCCACTGCGGCCCAATTGTTGACATACGCCGCCCCATGTTTAAAGTGGCACTTATTGCGCAAATTCAAGGCTTTGGTAGCGAATCCTGGCTTAAAGAGGCTGAACTATTTACGCCAGAATACGGCTGCAGAAACGTAAACGGCAGGCTAAGTACACAATAAATGCGGCTACGCCGCTCCAAACACTGACGGGCACACACCACAACTACACCACAACTAACGCACCAAACGCACTGCGTAACTGCCGTAGCGGTAGTTGTCGAGGTTGCTGTCGATGACGCCATAGCTGAAATTGACGACCCAAGCGCTGGAAGAATAGTCAGCGTTTGGTGTTGACGACCAATAAAATGTAACAGGCATTGCAGAAAATGTAGCTATGTCTATGGTTGGCTTGGCACTACCATCATTGCAATAGCTCGGCACCTTTGGCTGTCCATCCCGCAAATCTCGCGTGCTGCTATCAAAACCCTTAGAGCAATACCGAATACTCTGCAATTCCCGAATCGTCGGCACCCGCCAGTCTGCCTTACCACCGTACCCACCCATGGCGTTGAGTTTTTTGGCTATATCTTGCGCGCCTTGCCAGTTATATTCTTTAACCTTGCCGGTGCATGTATTGGCAGTTGCCGACCACTGCTGCCCCAAGCTGCAGCGCATCCACTCCAGCCCGGTGCGGCTGTCCTTCACCACGCCGGGGGCTACATCGGTAAAGTATTGGGCATCGCCGGTTTGTGCCATAGCGTGTGGCGCTGCCAGCAAAAGGCAGGCGGCAAACAGGCTGGCAAGGGTGGTGTGGCGGCGGGGGGCGTTATTGGTAGTTGGCATGGTTTTGGGGTGCGCGTTATGTTGCGGTAAATTGTACAGGGCAGCCAGCTCTTGTTAGCAATTACCCAACCGTTTGCCAGAATAGCTACTCTTCATTTTCATGGTTTCTCCATCGCCGATGTCCATATTTATGGTGGCAGTGCCAGTATAGATATTGCCTTGGGCGGAGATGGTGACTGGACTGGAGTTACCTGTTGCTTTTATAGCTCCACCAAAAGTTTGCATCAGACCCACGCAAGTGGTGCTATTTGCTGGCAGATGACTTTAGCGCTTTGATTTTCAGCAATACGCAACTCGTATGTCGCTTGTAGATTGAGCCATCCTTGGGCTTCGCTTCCAAAATAACGCTCAAGCCGTAGCGCCGTGTCGGCGGTAATGCCACGTTTTTCATCCACAATTTCACGCAAGCGAGAGTAGGGAACGTGCAATGCGATCGACAACGCACGCACGCTCATGCCCATAGGTTTGATGTAATCTTCAAGCAAAATTTCACCAGGATGAATAGGCCGCATTCCATTTTTAAACATGATGTACTCCAATACTCTGGTTAGTGGGGGTCTTCAATTAAAACGTCAAATGGTCCGCTGGAGCCCCATTTAAACGTCAGCCTCCATTGGTCATTGATGCGGACATGCCAAGCGCCTTCATATTCTTTTAAATCATTACCTGGTGGTGCCTTCATAAATGACAAAGAGGGTGCTGCGTCTAGCTGAGCTAATTTTCTTTCGGCAACCTTCTTGATGTTTCCAAATCTTGCGCTTTTGCCTGTAGTAAATAGGGCTTGGGTATCAGCACAAGAGAAGGATTGAATAGCCATAAGGAATTTTAGCTGTTATCCGTTTAACGGTCAATATGATGTACCAACCCAAACCAGGCGAAAACTGGCACTCCACCTATTTAACTGCCGGATTTAGGTTGAATTGAACTGCAGAACATGGCAAGGCTCAGTCGCGCTAAGGTCTTGGGTGTAACTGATATGGTATTTTGGTTTGCAACTGATTCTGGTGATATCAGCGGATACTCACTACACTCCTGCCTACACCGCAAACAACTTCCTAAAATGAGCCGATCCACATCATTATCGTTCCGTATAGCAAGCTGGCTGCTTTGCTTTGGCCTGTACCAAGCCACTGCCTTATCAGCTGCACCGCAGAACACCATGGCGCAAAGAATGCAGGCATGCGCCTCATGCCATGGTCAGGAGGGGCGGGCTACCAATAGCGGCTATTTGCCACGTATTGCAGGCAAGCCGGCCGGTTATCTGTACAACCAGCTTATCAATTTTAGAGATGGACGGCGCCAGAACGCAACCATGGCTTATCTGATCGACCACATGTCCGAGCAGTACCTGCACGAGATCGCTAACCATTTCGCATCTCTTGATCTACCCTATCCACCTGCGCAGACTACCAACGCGGCTCCAGCGACGCTTGCCCGTGGCGAGCAACTGGTGCGTCATGGGGACCCGTCCCGTGGCGTTCCCGCCTGCGCGGGCTGCCATGGAGCAGCGATGACGGGTGTGGCACCTGCAATGCCAGGACTGCTGGGGCTACCCCACGATTACCTTCTTGGGCAGCTTGGTGCCTGGCGCAACGGCATGCGGCATGCTGCGGAACCTGACTGCATGTTGGAAATCACGCGCCGGTTGTCACCGCAAGACGTTGTGGCCGTGGCGACCTGGCTGTCTTCGCAGCCAGTCACGCAGGGCATGGCTCCTGCTAACAGTCTGCCTGTAAAACCGGCCATGGATTGCGGGAGTGGATTACGATGAAAAAAAATCTCTGGAGATCGGCCAAGACCTTGGTCTTGATTTTGGCTCTGATTTTGGGGGGCATTGCACTGCTGTCGCAGATGAACGTTCAGGATGTAAACCACAGCGATGAACGTACTTCTACCGGGGTTATAACTCCGCAGATGGCACAGCGTGGTGCCTATTTGGCCCGGGTAGGGAACTGCGCCGCATGCCACACCGCGCGAGGAGGACAACCGTTTGCGGGAGGCAAAAGCATTGACACGCCATTTGGCTTAGTGTTTACCTCGAATATCACCCCAGACAACCTGACAGGGATCGGCACTTGGACTGCAACCGACTTCTGGCGCGCCATGCACCATGGCCGATCAAAAGATGGAAGGCTGCTGTATCCCGCCTTTCCTTATACAGAGTACACCCGAATCACCAGAGAAGACTCAGACGCAATTTTTGCTTACCTGCTCAGTGTGCCGCCTGCCCAGCAGGCCAATCGAGATCATGCTTTGCGGTTTCCCTTTAACACGCAAGCAGCATTGGCGGTGTGGAGAGCGCTGTTCTTTACACCGGCGCAATTCGAGCCGGTACTGGAGCAAAGTAAGGAATGGAATCGCGGTGCGTATTTGGTAACAGGACTAGGGCATTGCCAAGCCTGTCACGCTCCACGCAACACCTTAGGTGCCACCCATTCGAAGCACGATTTGAGTGGTGGCTTGATTCCGATGCAAAACTGGTATGCCCCTTCTCTTACCTCTGCGGCTGAGGCAGGTCTTCAAGACTGGTCGATTGAAGAAATTATGCAATTGCTTAAGTCAGGTAAAACTGCTAATGGCTCTACTTTAGGTCCGATGGCAGAAGTTGTTTTTAGCAGCACACAATACCTTGATCACAGCGACTTAAAAGCCATAGCTCATTTTTTGAAAGAGCTACCGCGACAGGAAAGTGTAAATACTGATAAAAAGTTCACCAACCCCGATGGCGAGCACATTGGTCAACGCATTTATAAGAATGAGTGTGCGCAATGCCATGGCGATAACGGCGAGGGTAGCGGTGACTACCCGGGCTTAACGGGCAATCGAACCGTTACTATGCACTCAAGCGTTAATCTTGTTCAGATCATACTCAGCGGCGGCTTTACTCCGACAACTCAAGGCAATCCGCGTCCCTATGGAATGCCGCCCTTTGGGCATTCCCTCACCGATTCGGAGATCGCAGCTGTTGCGACGTATGTTCGTAGTGCTTGGGGTAACAATGCTAGTGCTGTCATGCCGCTAGACGTACAGAAAATCCGATAGGTAACCGCACCACCACCCGCAAGCCCACCAAGGGGGACTTTTCCAAAGCCATTTGTCCGCTATACAAGCTAATGAGTTCCCGCACAATGGCCAAGCCCAGGCCGGAGCCGGGCACTGACTCATCCAGACGGGCGCCAGCGCGTGCCAAGCTGGTAAATTCACCCCAATTTGCCTGATAATTCTGCCTACGTTTTAACACCACCCCCCACCAAACATGCGCAGCTCACTTACCACCACCCTACGCACACTGGCTGTT
>CALPVM020000152.1 GCA_943327015.2 Akkermansia muciniphila | reverse complement strand
TTCAATGCGATAGACACCGCACTGAACGACCTGCAGTCAGGAGACTTATGCCTTATTCTGGTAGATCAGGTGGACGAGGCTATAGCCCATATTCAGCAGCGCATCAAAGCCGGCTAAGTGGCTTCAGCGGCTGGCTCGCGTTCCATCAGCGCGGCCACTGCCTGCAATGGCTGCAAGCTGCCATTGAGTAAACCCACCACGCTGCGGGTAATAGGCATGTCGATGCCAAGTCGGTGCGCCCGCTGCAATACTGTGTGCGCGCAATACACACCCTCAGCCACATGACCGAGTTCTGACACCGCTTGCTCCAGGGTTTTGCCCTGCGCCAATGCCAAACCCACTTGGCGGTTGCGTGACAAATGACCGGTAGCAGTGAGCACCAAATCGCCCAAACCACTCAGACCCATAAAAGTCTCGGCACGAGCACCCAAAGCAACACCCAGACGCGTCATTTCTGCCAAGCCCCGCGTGATCAGCGCTGCACGGGCGTTAAGACCGAGTTGCAAACCATCGCACAAGCCGGTAGCAATGGCCAGCACATTTTTAACGGCACCGCCAACCTCTACACCCGGAACGTCTTCAGTGGCGTACACGCGCAAAGTGGCACTGTGCAATGCTGTAACCATAGCATCACGCACATGTGGATGCTCGCTAGCTGCAACTAAAGCGGCTGGCTGACCCAAGGCTACCTCTTGCGCAAAACTGGGGCCACTGAGCACACCCGCTTTGAGTTTAGGCGCCACTTGGGCTTGCACTTCATGCCCTAGCAATCCGTAATGACAGGAGCCACCCTCTTGCACCGCCTCAAAACCTTTGCACAGCCAAACCACTGGCACTTGCAGATCAGCCAAGGCAAGCAACAACTGGCGTAAGCCTTTCATGGGGGAGGCAATCACCACTAAATCGCTATCCGCCAGCAGTGGCATGGTTTGCTCTAATGGCTTGACTGAAAAAAGCAACTGACGCGGCAACTCAATGCCCGGCAAATAACGCACGTTCTCAAGGTCACGCTGCATTTGAATCACCTGTTCAACGCTGCGCGCCCACAAAATGACGTGATTACCCTTGCTGGCATGGATGCAGGCACTGACAGCTAAGGCCGTGCCCCACGCCCCTGCACCCAATACGACGATACGCATACCGTTACCGGAATTTACTGCGGCAGGCTGCCACTGGGTGCACCCGATGCCTGTGCCTGTTGCTGCTCATACATCGCCTGAAAGTTGATTTCAGACAGATGCACGGGAGGAAAACCACCGCGTTGAATCATGTCTGCTACATTGCCACGCAAATAAGGGTAAACAATTTGAGGGCATGCAATGCCCATAATCTGCCCCAATTGCTCTTGTGGCAAGTTACGGATTTCAAAAATACCCGCTTGTTTGACCTCTACCAGGAATACCGTTTTATCTTTGATTTTGGTGTGCACAGTGGCTGTGACGCACACCTCAAAAACACCCTCAGCAGCTGGAGTAGCTTCTACTGCCAACTGAATATCCACGGCCGGTTGCTCTTGCTCCAGCAATATAGCAGGTGATTTGGGTTGCTCCATCGAGGCCTCTTTGAGATACACACGCTGGATTTGAAACACCGGTTCTTGGTCTGCCATACAAATTTTTCTTTCTAGATTAAAAAAGCCTGCCAGACATACCCGGCAGGCCACAGGGAACACAATCGATAGTTTATCTTACTGGCCTTGAAGCAAAGGCATTAATCCACCACGTGCGTCCAGCGCCATCAGGTCGTCACAACCACCTACGTGGGTATCGCCGATAAAAATCTGCGGCACCGTGCGTCTGCCGGTGAGCTCCATCATTTTGACGCGCTCTTGCGGCAGGGTATCTACCCGTATTTCTTCTATGGACGTTACCCCCTTTGATTGGAGCACGCGCTTGGCCTGCACACAGTAGGGGCAGACAGCAGTGGTGTACATTTTTACAGATTGCATGGTTTAGGCCGCAGATTTTTCTACAGGCAAGTTAGCTTCTTTCCATGCTGCAAGTCCACCGCCCAAGGACTGGGCATTGTCGTACCCGAGTTTTTTGGCAATCATGACGGCCCGAGCGGAACGAGCACCCGACTGGCACACCAATATCACCGGAACCGCCTTATTTTTGACCACACCCGTAAGTTTGGTCTCCAAGGTGGATAACGGAACATTTTTGGAACCCGTAACGTGGCCCGCGGCATACTCATTGGCCTCGCATACATCTACAACCACCGCTTTTTCGCGGTTCATCAACTGCACAGCACCGGCCGGGCTAACTCCTGCTGTTGCTGCGCCCTGCAGCATCGGCCAAAGCAAAAGAGCTCCAGATGCAAGAGCAATTGATATCAAAATCCAGTTATCCAAGATAAATTTCACTTTATTCCTTTTGCATAATAAAAAAAACAATCCAGCATTTTAGAATGACACGCTTACGCTTGCAGCGTCAAACCCAACATTTCCTTTTAATACCCGTAAACCATGTACAAATTAGTTCTTGTTCGCCATGGCGAATCCACCTGGAATCTTGAAAACCGCTTTACCGGCTGGACCGATGTGGATCTTACCCCCACTGGTGTGGATCAAGCCAAAAGCGCCGGTCAACTGCTTAAAGCAGAGGGCTTTGACTTTGATTTAACCTACACCAGCGTTCTCAAACGCGCCACCCGTACCCTGTGGCACTGCTTAGACGAAATGGACCGCACCTGGTTACCGGTGGTGCACTCTTGGCGACTGAACGAGCGCCACTATGGCGCCTTACAAGGTTTGAACAAAATCGACATGGCACAAAAATATGGTGACGCGCAGGTACTGCAGTGGCGCCGTAGTTACGATACGCCCCCACCCGCACTCGAAGCCAGCGACCCACGTTGTGAACGTGCTGATGCTCGTTATCAGGGACTGGCCGAAACCGAAGTGCCCTTGACCGAGTGCCTGAAAGACACCGTTGCGCGCGTACTGCCATTTTGGAACGATACCATTGCGCCATCGATTGTGGCGGGTAAACGTGTGCTGATTGCTGCGCACGGTAATTCGATTCGCGCTTTGGTCAAATACCTGGACAATATTTCAGACGCTGATATTGTGGGTCTCAACATTCCCAACGGCATCCCCTTGGTCTATGAGCTCGATGCACAACTTAAACCTGTGCGCCACTACTATCTGGGTGACGCTGAAGCTGCCGCAAAAGCCGCCGCTGCGGTTGCGTCCCAAGGCAAAGCCTGATAAGGGAACTTGATTTTGTGAGAATTGGCAAGCACGCTTGCAGGCCTAGGGTGTATATTGCGCAGCTAGAGGAAAATTTATGGGACACAAATTGAAAATTACTGGCTGGGTAGCGGTGGGCGTACTTGCAGGTTCTTTAACCACCATTTCACTGCAAACTGTTGCACGCAATACATTGGCACCACTTCCGCTGGAAGAGTTGCAGCAGCTTGCTAACGTTTTTGGCTTGGTCAAAAATGAATACGTAGAGCCGGTTGATGAAAAGAAACTCATTACCGATGCCATCTCGGGCATGGTGTCCAGCCTTGACCCGCACTCGGTGTACTACGACAAAAAGTCATTCAAAGAATTCAAAGAAGGCACCTCGGGCAACTTTGTGGGTGTCGGCATTGAAATCACGCAAGAGGAAGGTTTGGTGAGAATTGTGTCCCCCATCGAGGGTTCGCCCGCGTTTCGAGCAGGGCTTAAAACCAATGACCTGATTACCAAAATTGATGACACCGCCGTAAAAGGCTTGACCTTAAACGAAGCGGTTAAACGCATGCGGGGCGAGCCCAACACCAAGGTTATTCTGACCATTTACCGCAAATCAGAAAGCCGCACGTTTCCGGTAACTATCGTTCGAGAGCAAATCAAGCAGCAATCGGTGCGCGCCAAAATGATGGAGCCCGGCTATGCGTGGATTCGTATCAGCCAGTTTCAAGATCGCACCGTAGAAGACTTTGCCAAAAAAGCCAACGAACTGTACAAACAAGACCCGCGCATCAAAGGTATGGTGCTTGACTTACGCAACGACCCCGGTGGTTTACTGAATGCTGCAGTGGCTATCTCCGCTGCATTTTTACCGGACAACGTGACCGTGGTAACCACCAACGGCCAAACGCAAGAGAGCAAGCAAATTTTCAGAGCCACGCCTCGCGACTACATGTCACGCAGCGGCTCTGATCCGCTCAAATACCTGCCAGTACAAATGCAAAACGTGCCCCTGGTAGTGCTGGTGAATGAAGGCTCAGCCTCGGCCAGCGAAATTGTGGCGGGCGCACTGCAAGACCACAAACGTGCCGTTATTATGGGTAGCCAGACCTTTGGTAAAGGCTCGGTACAAACCTTCCGCCCCTTAGGGCCCGACACCGGCATCAAAATTACCACATCGCGTTATTACACACCGGCTGGCACCGCCATACAGGCCAAAGGTATTATTCCTGACATCATGATTGACGAAACCGCCGAAGGTAGCCCTTTTGCTGCTCTGCGTATGCGTGAAGCCGATCTTGAAAAACACCTGACCAACGGCCAGTCGGAGGAACAAAAAGACCCCGAACGTGAAAAAGCACGTGAAGAAGCGCTGAAAAAACTGGAAGAAGAATCGCGCAAGCCCGCAGCAGAACGTCGCCCTCCCGAGTTCGGTACTGAAAACGACTTTCAATTAGGGCAGGCCATTAATAAACTCAAAGGACAGCCTGTTCTGGTGAGCAAAACGCTGGTCGTCCGCAAAGAAGATAAAAAAGAGGAATAACATCGCTGTTATGCAGGATGAAGAACTGCTGCGCTATTCGCGCCACATCTTGCTCAATGAAATTGGCATTGAGGGGCAAACCCGAATATGCCAGTCTCGGGCACTGGTGGTCGGTGCGGGTGGCTTGGGGTCACCCGCAGCCATGTACCTTGCCTGTGCAGGTGTTGGTCATATCACCATTATTGATGATGACACCATCGACCTGACCAATTTGCAACGCCAAATTGCCCACTCCAGTGACAGGGTGGGCATGGCCAAGGTGCAGTCTGCTAACCAAACCCTACACGCACTTAACCCCCATGTACAGGTAGAGGCTATTCAGGCAAGAGCCGATGCCAATCTGCTGGAACAACTCGTGTCCCGCATGGATGTGGTGCTGGACTGTTGCGACAATTTTTCTACCCGCCACACCATCAATCAGGCTTGCATCAAGCACGGCGTGCCGCTGGTGTCTGGTGCCGCATTACAGTTTGCCGGGCAAATAACTGTTTTTGACCCACGCCAGCAACTCTCGCCGTGCTACGCCTGTATTTTTCCCCCTCATTGTGCACCTCCTGAAACCCAATGTTCTACCATGGGCGTGTTTGCGCCCCTGGTTGGTATTGTGGGTGCCATGCAAGCAGCAGAGGCGCTCAAACTTATTATCTCGTGCGGCTGCACCCTTTCAGGCAGGTTACTGATGCTGGATGGTTTACGCATGGAATGGACCGAGATGCAGCTAAGCCGCCAACCCGATTGCAGCGTTTGCGCAACGCAGCACTAAATCTAAAATACCCGATAGAGCATAACCATAGGGTGTTTGGCATCTATATTTTTGCCTAAACCTTGGTGCTTCCTGTTAGACTTTAATAACACTATATTCAATTTTGCCGTGGTACACCAAACACCCCAATCCCATGTTGAACTGCACCGGCTGCAGCTGGACGATGCACGTGCGTTGCTCCACCATAATCCGGTCACTCATTTGCCTTCGCCAGAAGAATCTGCAACCGGCTATTTGCAAGGCGTGATCAACGGCCTGTGCGAACTGTCTCTGAAAGACCCCTTGACGGGCCTTGCTAACCGCAAACACTTGCAAGCGGTTCAAGCCCGAACCTTGGATATTGTGGTGCGCTCGGGTGAACCCGCTTTGCTGATGATGCTGGAAATTGACAACTTGCGTGCACTCATTGAAGCCCACGGGCAGTCTGTCAGCGGCCAAGTGCTACCTGCTGTGTCCAAAGCCGTTGCACAAAGCTTGCGCCCGATGGATACTGTTGCACGTTTTGACGCGCAAACATTGTCGGTAGTTATGCCCAGCTGCCCTCCCCCCTACGGCACCATGGTGTCCGAGCGCATTCGTGAAGCAGTTGAATCGCTGTCTATAACGCTCGATACCAAGGTTAATGTTCGTGCCAGTGTCAGCATTGGCGGTGCGTTTGTTTCTGAATGGGCGCACGCAACGCCGGAAGAATGGTCGGCACTAGCAATAGCACAACT
>CALPVM020000151.1 GCA_943327015.2 Akkermansia muciniphila | reverse complement strand
GTTTGTTTTCCAGTTGGCGTTGGGGCATGGTATTCCTGACCCAGTTGGTGTTTTACGGACTGCCTTGGCTGGAGTGGGGGCAGCGCCAAGCGGTGTTGTTCGATTTGGGTGCTCGGCGTTTTTACATTTTTGGTTTGGTGCTGTATCCGCAAGACTTTATTTATCTTACTGGTTTACTGGTTATATCGGCCTTGGGTTTGTTTTTGTTTACGGCGGTGGCTGGGCGTTTGTGGTGCGGTTACGCTTGCCCGCAAACGGTGTACACCGAAATATTTTTGTGGCTAGAAAAACAGGCAGAAGGCGACCGTGCCGCCCGTATGCGCCGTGATGCTGGTGGCTGGACTTTTGACAAAATCTGGCGCAAGGCACTCAAGC
The DNA here is from genome assembly GCA_943327015.2 of Akkermansia muciniphila. Lineage (GTDB taxonomy): Bacteria > Pseudomonadota > Gammaproteobacteria > Burkholderiales > Burkholderiaceae_C > Allorhodoferax. Next base: position 5,831 of record CALPVM020000151.1, on the reverse strand, counting down.
ACGGCCTATGGATGGCGGTGGCGTTATGGACCGGCTTTACTTTTGTCGGGTACTTTACGCCTATTCACTCTTTAGGCTCTGAATTGCTGCAATTGCAAATGGGCTCGTGGGAAGTGTTTTGGACACTTTTTTACGGGTTTGCCACCTATGGCAATGCTGGTTTTATGCGTGAGCAGGTGTGCAAACACATGTGCCCCTATGCGCGCTTTCAAAGCGCCATGTTTGACAAAGACACGCTGATTGTTACCTACGACGAAACACGCGGCGAGTCGCGCGGACCACGCTCTAAAAAGGCCGATCTTGCAAGCTCCAAATTAGGGCATTGCGTAGACTGTAATTTGTGCGTGCAGGTTTGTCCTACGGGTATTGATATCCGCAACGGACTGCAATACGAGTGCATAGGTTGTGGCGCATGCGCCGATGTGTGCGATACCGTGATGGATAAATTTGGCTACCCCAAAGGCTTGGTGAAATATTCCACCCAAAACGCCATGAAGAACGGCTGGACTCAAAGGCAAACACTGCGCCACGTGCTGCGGCCGCGTGTACTGGTGTATTCCACCATTTTGTTGGCTATTGTGGTGGCAATGCTCACAGGCTTAATGCTACGCACACCCTTTAAGGCCGATGTGGTGCGCGACCGTGGCTCTATGGCAAGACTGGTTGCTGGCGGCAAAATTGAAAACGTCTACCGCCTGCAGTTAATGAACGCCACTGAGCAAACCCAGACATTTGACATTACAGCCCGAGGTTTACCTGGCCTACAGGTGGCATCTGACGCTACTTTTGAGGTGGAAGCAACCCAATCGCGCTGGGTGGTGTTGCGTTTGCAACTCCCTTTTGATGCAGCCTCTGCAGGGTCGCATCGGATTTATTTTGATATTCATGCCCATCAACTCAATACCAGCATAAAAGAAAAATCCGTTTTCATTGTGCCTCGCTAAGGAGACTCGACTATGCCAACATCATCCGCCCCCCAAACGCCTGCTCCATGGTGGCAGTTTGGCCACGTCTGGCTCATTATTTCAGGGCCTGCTGCCGTGGTGTTAGCAGGATTTTTTACGTTTTATCTGGCAGCTAAGGGCGTTGACCCGGTGGTGGATGAAAACTATTACCGCAAGGGTCTGGAAATTAATAAAACGCTGACTGAGCCAGCAGGAAATCTGGCTCCCGCCATCAAGGCACGTAACCATGCGGCAACCGGTGTGCCGGCAGCCAAGGAGTAATGGCATGTGGCAACAACGATGGATGTGGATTTTATGGCCGGCTTTTTTAATGGCCGGTGTGCTTGAAGTTTTGGTTTTTGCTTTTATTGACCCCCACGACTTGCAATGGATGGGTGAGCCCATTGATTGGTCGCGACAGGCGGTGTATACCGTGTCATTTTTTGCGTTCTGGGGTATCACCAGTGCATCCAGTGCGCTCACCACATTGCTCTCTATGTCGCCGTTTGAGGTCAATCGCTGCCCATTACACAAGGATGATCGCCCGGATTGTTGCGGGCGTTGAATACGGTCAAGCCAAATACAAACTAATGCCCTCGTGATCGGCAATTTTTTCGAGCGCTTGCTCAAACAATGCTCTGGCCGAGCCGGAAACAGAACTCAGGTAGGCATGCAATTGAGCGTCTTTAGCACTGCGGTTTAAACACTCCGCGCTGTACTGCTCAAAACTGGCTAGCTGGGTAATGATTTCAGCCACATGGCGCGGGCATTCGCACAGCACCGTGCTGGGAATGCGCGCCACGCGCATCAGGGTTTCGTCGTTGTATCGACGCGGCGGAATCATTCCGCCCAAAGGGGTCTGCGCGAGCGTCGTGCGCGCATTGACCAGCATGACCGAGCGAATCAAGTCGGCCAGTTCGGAGTCTGAAATAGGTTCGCGACGCACCAAAACACCAGCCTGTCGCATGGATTCAATCACCCACTGCTGACCAAAGTTGTAAAGCACCAGCAGTTTTTGGGTTTGGCATAGGCTAGCCAAACGTGCAATATCTGCATGTACCAGCGCTTGCAGCGAATTGACCCGCACCATCAGCAACTGGCAGGGGGAGTGGCTTGCAGCAGCCAAAGCACTGGGCATATCGGCAAAAATATCCAATATCTTGATGGCATCGCCCAAGCCTGTGGCGGCAAAAGGCTGCGATGCCATACGACTAGCCAGTGGCAGACCTACGATATGAATGCCCATCAAGCCAGTGGCTGGCTCTGTAACGATTGTGGCGTTTTTTTCTTGTTGAATACGCAAGTTGAGTTCGGCAGTAGTGAGATGCGCCAAGCTGCTAATGGCATACCCCGATTGGGTGAGTTGTTTGAGAAGTGAGGCTTTGAGTACATCATCATCGCTGTAAAGCCGGTGCTGGCCCGCTGTTTTGGTGGGCGAAAACGTGTTGTAACGAACCTCCCAAACACGCAAGGTGGATACAGGAATTCCACTCAAATGCGACACCTCACCAATGCGGTGAAACCTAAAGTTTGCGTTGTCTTGCGCCGTGCTTGCTGCAGTAGTCATATTTTTGAGTAGGTATTGAGTGGATTTTTCGGTGAATTTTATGTGAAATGAGTAGATTGATGCGCCAAGTGTTACAGTAAATTTGTTAAAAAAATTTTTTAGGTGAGATTTTTATCGCGAAAGCTTATACCAAAGGTGCAGACGATGAAGATTAAATACATGCTTGTTAATAAAACCGGTAAGGCCAGAAAAATTCCGCCTTTTGAGGCTTGGCAGTGGACGCGCTACGTTGAAGATGAAGAGCAGCTCAAAACAATTTTGAATGGCTTAAAAAAGACCATTCGTGATAATCGTTTAACACTGGCTAATTTGTATGTAGAACCTGCTGCTGCACTAGATGCCCTGTACCGAACATCCATGCCGTTTTACAAAGGCCCAATTATTTACGACGAAACATTGTGGCCAAGCCGCATCATTAATCGCAACGAAGAGGCTTCAGATACCCTGTTGAATGATGAAGCATTAAATTGCTGCGATTCTAGTAACGAAAAGTCTGCCCATTTAAACCATGTGCAAGTCCGGCGCCTTGCATCGCCCTGGGGAATGTTACAGAAAGCCTAAACATGCCTGAATCAACACCTGTTACCTGTGTTTTGTACGATGGCTCCTGCCCCATCTGCAGCCGAGAGATTGCCATGTACCGCCAATTACAAGCCGTAAAGCCGATTCAATGGCTGGATGTTTCTTGTTTAAAAGATTCACCTGTTAATGGTCATCACAAAAGTGTGCTGATGCAACGATTTCATGTGATTACCGCCGATGGGGAACTTATCAGTGGTGCTAGGGCATTTGTGCACATGTGGCAGTTGCTGCCACGGTGGCGATATCTTGCTGTAATCTCCAAAGTACCAGGGGTTTTGGTTATGATGGAATGGTGTTACCGCTTGTTTTTAGGGTTGAGGCCACGGTTGCAAAAAATGGTTTCACCGGTAAAAATTCACCATTAATTTTGGGAGTTACTCATGCAAGACGATGAAAGATGCTGTGGTTCAGGAACCTGCATTATTGATGCTAACGGCCTGTGTTGGTGCGGTCAGCGCTGGGTTGGAAACCAACTTTGCCAAAACGATGTTTTGGCATCTTCCCAACCTGTAAATGCATCTCCACAAACAGTAGATCTAAATCCAGGGGATGATCTGACTTGAATTTTTTTTCACATCCTTACAAAGCCCTTGTTTTTGGTGCCTCAGGTTCTATTGGGCAAGCATTTGTTCACGCCTTTGAACAAGACCCCATGTGCACCCACATAGAGAGTATTTCCAGATCGTCCCATTCTCTGTTTGACTTGGAGCGCGTTGACAACTTTGCAGCACTGGCACAGCTTTGCCAATCATCGGGGCCATTCAACACTATTATTGATGCAACAGGCGTGTTAACCTCCAATGGGGTAGGGCCTGAAAAAGCGTTATCTGCATTAAAGCAAGATCCTTTGGCACACTCATTTCAAGTGAACGCCATTGGTCCTGTGATGCTGCTGCGCCATTTTGCCCCGTTGTTGGCTGCAGGGCCGAGCATTTATGCCAAATTGTCTGCGCGTGTAGGTAGTATTTCGGACAATAAATTAGGTGGCTGGTATGGTTATCGTGCATCTAAGGCTGCAATGAATATGCTGCTGCAAACAGCTGCTATTGAACTGCAACGCAAAAACTCTGCCTTACGTTTGATAGCTTTGCAGCCTGGCACTGTGAGGTCTGCATTGTCTAAGCCATTTTCTGCTGCGGTTGAAAATTTGCTGGAGCCAGAAGAATCGGTTACTGGAATGTTGCTTGCAATGAAAAAAGCGCCCCCTAAACAGGGAGCGCTTTTTATTGACTACAAGGGCCAGGAAATTGACTGGTAAATTACAGACCAGCTAATTGCAAACGGTTAGCATGTGCACGGAAAATGCTAACAGGATTGGTTTCAAACAGGTTAACAATACCTACGGTTTGGTTAACTACGTCCATGTGGTTCATTTTGTAGTCTGCACGAATAACCTTACCTAAACGTTGGCTGCAAACAGAAACCATGCCGTCGTTTTGTGCGCCGCCAAAACCCAAAGATGTAAGCGCAAAAAGTGGGTCAGCTATATCAAGTGCATTGGTGTAAGCACTTGCTCCACCCCAAGAATAGTAATTTACCTTGTGACCATTTTTAGTAACAGAGTAAGCACCTTCTCCGCAGGCAGATGTAGGTACACCTGCAGGGTGGGCTGTATTAAATTTGGCGGTGCCTGCAGTACTTAATGCTGTAACGGCCTTTAAAGAGTCTTGCGACAAGCCTTTGCCATTGGAAATAAAGCTGACAACGGATGCAATACCATTGGCTGCAGATGCAATAGCGGTGTTAGTGATAGAGCCGGGAGGCGCAACTTTGAGAACAATGTCAGCAATGGCAGAGCCTTTATTGACGCCGTCAACCGAAGTAACAGACGCGATTAATTGGGGGCTGACCGATGCTACATAGCGCGCTGTGGGGCTGCCTTGGCTGTGACCAATGAGGTTAACTTTGCCTGCGCCGGTAGCCGCAATAATTTGTTTAACTTGGGTAAGCAGTTGCTCGCCACGAGCTTCGTGGCTGTTGGCAGCAGATACTTGTACCAAGTAAACACGAGCGCCATCTGCACGCAGTGCTGAAGGAATGCCGTAAAAATATTCAACCGGGCCGATGTTGTCAAAACCAAAAATGCCATGCACCATAACGAGCGGGTATTTGGTTTGGGTGTAGCCTGCAGCTTGTGTGGCTGTGTGGGAGAAAGACAGAGCTACTAAAAGAGCTGCTGCAGTTGCTTTGAAAGATTTGATCATGTTTTTTCCAAGAAGTCTGTTGTCTGTTGTTAAAGTGATTAAGGCAAACGGAACCATGTGCGACCTCTTGGGTGGGGGCGTTGTCGCTACTGGATGCATACTTGCTTGTGGCAAATATCTTTACCAGTTGTAGATATGTTGGCGATTTTAAGGAAAAAAATTTTTCTAAATATTCGGGTAAACCCCTGTTTAGAGAGGTTTATCAATTTTATTTCTTGGCTTAAGAAATCCACTGTACTGACGATAGGAGCGGCATGTATTGAAAGATAAATCATGGACATTTCACCCATTTATACTGCCGCATCACTGTCGCAAATAGACGCTCATCCAGCAGGCCAAGAGGCTTCATTGCTAGTGTTAAAAAAAGCCTTGTCTGCGCAAGAGTCAGGGGTAAGCGATTTGCTGGAAGCACTGCCTACCATTTTGCCTTTGGCAACCAGTGGCAGCTTGGGCACGCAGTTAAACATGCTGGTTTAGTGGCACACCGTGAGGATAAATATCTCTATAAAAATGTCTTTTTTGTAAGAGTTATTG
>CALPVM020000150.1 GCA_943327015.2 Akkermansia muciniphila | reverse complement strand
TCGTTCCACATGTCGGGCACCGAAGCCGTGATGCAAGCCGTGCGCCTGGCACGCTACCACACGGGTCGTAACAAAATTGTGCGTTTTTGTGGCTCTTACCACGGTTGGTGGGGCGATGTGCAACCCGGAATCGGCAACCCATCGCGCGAGCTCGACACACTCACTCTGCAGGACATGAGCGAAGCAACGCTGCGGGTGCTGCGTAAACGCAAAGACATTGCCTGTATTTTGATAAACCCCTTGCAAGCCTTGCACCCCAATAAACCGGCACCCGGGGACTCGTCGTTGTTGGACAGTTCGCGCAAGGCACGGTTTCAGCGTGAGGCCTATACCGAGTGGCTGCAAACACTGCGCAACGTATGTGACGAAAAAGGCATTGCCCTGATTTTTGACGAAGTGTTTTTGGGTTTCAGGCTGGCACCCGGTGGAGCTCAAGAATATTTTGGCGTTAAGGCCGATATCGTTACCTACGGCAAAACCTTGGGTGGGGGCTTGCCGATTGGAGTGGTGTGTGGCACCAGCCGCTGGATGAAGCGCTTTCGTGACGATGTGCCGGCCGATATCTGCTTTGCACGCGGCACATTTAATAGCCACCCCTACGTGATGGGTGCCATGAATGCCTTTTTGCAACGGCTCGACACCCCGGAAGTTCGCGCCTTGTACGATGAACTGGATACACGCTGGGACGTAAGAGCCTTGATTTTGAACCAACGCTTGTCTGCGGCCAATGTGCCGGTACAGGTCGCCAACATGTCTACGGTGTGGACCGTGCTGTACACACAGCCGGCTTGTTACAACTGGTTGTTTCAACATTACTTGCGTCTGGAAGGCTTGGCGCTGAGTTGGGTGGGGACGGGTCGCATTATTTTCAGTTTGAACTACACCGACCAAGACTTTGAGGAAGTGTGCCAACGCTTTGTTCGCGCAGCCATAAAAATGGACAAGGATGGCTGGTGGTGGCGCGACGCGGGGCTCAGCAACCAGTCCATCAAACGCCGCATCCTGAAAGAGTCGATCCGGGCAAAATTGAAACTGCTCTAGAAAAAAAGCATGCACACCACTACAGTGTGCATGCAACCTCTCTGCAAATTAGTGGGAACCGCGCATAGATTGGCGCGGCTCAATCCACTCGCCGCGCATCAATGCCAAAGGCGCTTTGTAGTACAAGTAAATATCATGGAACGGATCAGTCAAAATTTTGGTCATCCAAACCAAGCCGTGCATCACATCCTTAATAAAAAACAAATGTACCGTTCTAAAAAGCAAACCACCCACACCAATAGCCAACCAGATCCAGCCGGTGTTGTGCACAAAACCCAACAAGTCTGAGTGCGGTTGCAGCCAACCACCCAAAGTAGGGTCGATCAGCAACAGCAATGGTGACGCACCCCAAATAGACAACAACACAACCTTGCGTTGCAGGTTGTAACCCACCTTGATGTCTTCTTTATGTTCATGCGTAGCACGGTTAACGTGGTCATATCCTTTGGGTTCAAAGAAGAAATGACCGGCCTGGCGGGTTGTCATAGATACCAACCAGGCAATCAGCGCCGCTAAGGCAGGATCTACAAGTAAGCAGGCATAGGCCACCACAAAACTAATAGCACTAATAAGGTGCAAGCTCTGGTTGACACGGCTGTGGTGGTAGTAGCGGTGGTCGTCCCAACGCTGAATCGCCAGTTGTTTAAAAAACTCCGACATAGCTACTTTCTCCTTTATTGCTCAAGATAATTGGGCGTTTTACCGCCCGATGGGGAAATACTCCATCTGCATGCCACGAACAAATGCAGGCTCGTACAGATTGCGTCCGTCAAAAATTACGGGCTGTTTTAATGTGGCTTTAATCACTTCAAAGTCTGGGCTGCGAAACTCTTTCCATTCGGTCACAATCACCAAGGCGTCGGCGTCTTTCAGTGCCTCGGTAGGCGAGTCTGCAAAGCCCAGCCCGCTCCAATCTCCCGGGACACGCTGCATGGACGAAATAGCCACCGGGTCGTAGGCTGTGATGGTGGCTCCGGCAGAAAGCAAGTCGTAAATGAGCGTCAGACTGCTGGCCTCGCGCATGTCGTCGGTATTGGCCTTGAAAGCCAGCCCCCACAATGCAAAATGTTTTCCTTGCAAGTCGTCACCAAAACGCGCCTTAATTTTGTTACCAAGAACATGTTTTTGCACTTGGTTGGCTTCTTCTACCGCTTTAAGAACCTTGAGCTCTATACCTGCCATGTGGCGGGCGGTGTAAATCAAGGCCTTAACGTCTTTTGGAAAACACGAGCCGCCATAACCGGCACCAGCATATAAAAAGTCGAACCCGATGCGCGGATCACTACCGATACCTTTGCGCACGCTTTCAATATCAGCCCCTACTTTTTCAGCCACATTGGCCAGCTCGTTCATAAAACTGATGCGGGTGGCCAGCATGGCATTGGCTGCGTATTTAGTGAGTTCAGCACTGCGGATATCCATCAACACCATGCGCTCGTGGTGGCGTTGAAACGGCGCATACAAAGCCCGCATATTGAGGGCAGCACGTTCATCGTCATAGCCGAGCACAATGCGCCCGGGGCGCATAAAGTCATCAATTGCGGCACCCTCTATTAAAAACTCGGGGTTCGACACCACACTAAAAGGGGTATCTACACCACGCGCCTTTAACTGCTCTGAAATGGTGCTGCGCACTGCATCCGCAGTGCCGACTGGCACGGTACTTTTATCCACAATCACTTTGTAGTCGTTCATGTAGCGGCCAATATTGCGCGCCGCTTGTAACACATAGTCCACATCGGCACTGCCATCTTCCGATGGGGGCGTTCCTACCGCAATAAACTGCACCGTACCAAAGCGTGTGGCCTGCTCTACATCGTGCGTAAAGCGCAGCCGCCCTGCGCGCTGGTTACGCGCCACCATGTCCTGTAAGCCAGGCTCATAGATAGGAATAATGCCTTGGTTCAAAGCCTCAATTTTGGCCACATCGGTATCGAGACAGGTTACATCGTTACCCACCTCGGCCAGGCAGGTGCCTGTTACCAGCCCCACATAGCCGGTTCCAATCACGGTAATTTTCATGCCGTGGCTCCTTAGAGGGCTTGGTCAAGATCTTCTTGGAACAAACTCTGCGACTTGGACAACAGCTGTACCGCCGATGACAAGGGGCCAGCCAATACAGCAACGCCGGGCAATGGCTCCAAAACATCAGGCGAGAGGCTCACACCAAACTTCTTAGGCAGGCGGATTACGGTTTCAAACGGGCGGAAATCGCCGCTGGCTTGCGCTGTCAAAAATTCGAGCGTAATGGAACCACCTTCGTCTTCGACAAAACCTTTAACCGCATCCATACCCACACCACGACCAGACACTTCGGTTACACGCTCTGCGGTAGAAAACCCGGGCTCAAATATCAGCTGGGCAATTTGTTCCGGTAACAAATCGGAGTCTGCAGTAATCAAACCATTGGCCAGCGCTTTTTGCTGGATAAACTTCACCGCCAAACCCTTGCCGTCGTCGCGCAGTTTGAGAACCAGATGCTGGTTGTCCAGTGACAAATGCAAATCGATATGACCGGCTATCGATTTATTTTTCGCCAAACGTTCAGCCACCGACTCAATGCCATGGTCCATAGAGTTGCGGAACAGGTGCATGCCTACATTGCGCAGCAAATCGGAAATCTGGTTTTTAACCACAATGCCGTTGTCATGGATGGTGCAAACGGGGGCTTCTTTGCCCAACTCGATGGCCAGAGAAGGCAAAGAACCCAACACACCGGCGAGAACGTCCTGCACTTTTTCGGTACCAATGCGCTCCAGATTGTGGCGGGCGTGTTGCACTACACGTGCCAGAGCGGCCATGTTGCCGGTATCCACCAACTGCAGCATCTCCAGTGTGTGGTGTACATGGTCTTTTTCGACCATCAAGAAACGGTCTACACCACCATGACGACCTGGACCACGGCGGCCTAATTTGTCTTCGTTAATGCGGGCGTATTCTTCCAAAGCCAGCGCTGTAGCATCGAGTTGCGACAGCAGTTGTGGCGCACTCCATTCTGCTTGCGGGTCATTACGCAAGTCGTCGTAGGCTTGCTCAGTTTCGTGCACTAGGTTGGTGAGTTGCATCAGACCATAAGTGCGAGCGTTGCCCTTGATGGTGTGCATATTGCGGAACAGCAATTTCACGACCTGAGCATCCACCTCGGCACTGAACTGAGCTTCTACGCCCTGAATAAGCTTGCGGTTTGCCGCAATAAACTGGCGTGATGACTCAATAAAGGCATAGAACTTTTCCTGCTCTACTGCCAAAATTTCGCCGATCATGGCCAACTCGTGTTTTTGCTCGTTGGCTTCGTGTTCCAGCGCACGCAAGGTAGTTACGTCACGCAAGCACAGCATCATGCGCACCGTGGTGTCGTTTTCGTCGGTAATAGAAGACCAGTTCAAATCCACAATTTTGGTACGACCATCCGCCATTTGCATCTTGATTTCATGCAGCATCAAGTGGGCATTGAACTCAAAATTCATGGCATCTTCACCAATACATGAGGTAATGGCCGTTTCAACCTGCGACAGAATGTCTGAGCCGAGTGCGGTACGCGCAAACACCAGGTCCATGATGTTTTTGCCAGCAATGTCTTTAGTTTCTAAAATGGCCTCTAAGTGGGTAGAGTATTCCTGATGCACCACATTGCCCGGCATCAGGGTCAATATACCTTGTGGTATGTTGTGCAACATGGCCTGAATGTCTGCCGTTTTTTGTTTAACCAGCTCAGAGCTTTCTTGCGTTTTTTCCAACATCACGTTAAACGCCATGATGGAACGGCCAATTTCGTCCTGTTTTTTGACCGGTACACGACGCTTAAAGTCTTGAGTATTGGCAATTTCAGTCATCATTTGCTGCATTTTGCCAATCGGGTGAATAATTTGGCGGTACAACAACAAACCCAACACACTCAGCATTGCAACCGCTAGCACCGTGACCACCGACAAAGTGGTAATGGTGTTCATCAGGTTTTCGTTGAGCTGTTGAATTGCCTCATCGGTGCTGCGGCGTTTTTCAATTTGCAGGGTTTCAATAATGGAGCCTTGCTCACGCAGGTACTGGGCTACGTTGGCGTCCATCAGCGCTTCAACCATCTCTATCTGGTTAAGCAGTTTGAACTGGGCTACTTCGTCAATCGATGTAAAGTAGTTGACCAAACTCTCGTTGGCCTGTACCACCAAACCGCGCTGGGCCACAGAGTCGGCTTGCTCCAATTGCTGTTTGAGGGCGTTTTCAAGCACCTGCTTGCTGCTGGCCATTTGTTGCTGCAGCAATGTGACCTGCGCCGGGTCTTTAGCAGCCACCAGACCCATGGTAGCCAGTTGCACGTCTTTCAGTTGTGCGATCAAACTTGCAGACGCCAATGTGCTGGGTACTACGCCTTCGGTCACGTGCTTGACCTCTTGGGCGTTTTGATATGCTGCGTAAATTGCAAAGCCACCAATGGTGGAGATGGATAAAAAACTGATAGTCACCAATAAGGTGATACGTTGCCGGATATTCATGGTAAACCCTTAGAACTGATAACCCTTGTATGGTTACAGGCCTTTGTTTCACCTCTATGAAGGCTTTGTGATGGTTTTAAGAAACGGTATGATGCGTTTTAGCAAGCTGCGAACATGACTTGACTTGGTTAAATAAGACTGCAATACAGACTTTGTAGAATGGGCCATGGAACAAAAAAACATTAAAACTTCTTATGGGTCGGATACGCATGGTCTGGTTTGTGGATATGTTTTCTCGCCTGACTCACAGGCTAAGGAAATTGACTCTCAATCCGCATTGCAATGGTTAAAAAATCAGCAACTCCACACTGGTGATGCGTTTGTTTGGCTGCATTTCAGCCTGAGTAATGCCCTAGCCGAAAAATGGATGGCCGATAACCTTCCCTTGCCCCAGCACTTTTTTGAAACCATTCATGAGGGCGCGGGTTCAACCCGGGTTGAACAAGAAGAGAACAGCCTGCTGGCCGTTATCAATGATGTGGCATTTGATTTTTCATTTGATGCCAACCAGATATCTACCGTCTGGATGTGCGTAATGCAAAATTGTGTGATTAGCGCCCGTAAGCAAGCACTGCGCAGCGTAGATCGACTGCGTGTGGCAGTTAAATCCGGCCAAGACTTTGCGTCTCCCGTGTCGTTGCTGGTTCATTTGCTACGTGACCAGGCCGATGTATTGCAAAAAATTGAACGCGACTC
>CALPVM020000149.1 GCA_943327015.2 Akkermansia muciniphila | reverse complement strand
TACCGCCATACTTTTCATAAAAAGCATGGGTTCTATCGAAAGCCGCTTTGTTAAAGATGCGCGAGTTTTCCCACTGAAACACCTTGGGGCCAAAATAGCGACCTATGGAGTAGTTACACTGGTCGCCCAAAATAGCGGCCGTAATTAGTAACACCACCACCAGTGGAAAGCTCATCAAACCCGCGCCGCACAAAGCGCCCACTACAAACAATAACGAGTCTCCCGGCAAAAATGGCATGACAACCACACCAGTTTCCACAAAAATAATCAAAAACAACAAAGCGTAAACCCACGCTCCGTAGTTTTGTACAAACATCTCCAGGTAGCGATCTACGTGCAGGATAAAGTCGAATAAAAAGGTAATCAGTTCCATGGGTGCGGATTGTAGTGGTTCGGAATTTACTTGTCTTGCATTACCCACACACCGTCCCAGTCAGGAGGCACGCCATGGATTAAAAACTGCTGACACCGCTCTGCAAGCACAACAGACACCCTGTCAGCAGACCCTTTTCGTTGATGCACTAGGTTAAACAGTTGCAAGGCACCGGCCCAGTCTTGCCGCTCGTATGCTTGCCGCGCCAGGTCAAAATCAACCCACCAATTCGGGCGTTCTAGGGCGATTTCGGCAATCCGTGCGCCTTGCGACTTGCCTTTAACCGCCACGCAATCCACAACGCGGTAGGCTATACGACCTTCAATGCAGCTAAGGGTGGTCTGACTGACCAAAACACGGGTACCGTAGTGTTTGTTAAGGCTCTCCAACCGGCTGGCCACATTAACGGCATCGCCTAAAGCGGTGTACGAGAACCGGTCGTTATGCCCCACATTACCCACCAGCACCGGACCGGTGTTTAAACCAATACGCATCGACAAAGCCGGCAGACCACGCGCATGCCAGTCAGCGCGTAACTGCTCCATGGCTTGCAAAATTTCTAACGAAGCCTTGGCTGCACGGTACGGATGGTCGGGCTCTGGTAATGGCGCATTCCAAAAAGCCATGACGGCATCGCCAATAAACTTGTCTATGGTGGCGCCATGGCTTTGCAATATAGAAGATATTTTTTCAAAGTAACTTGACAACAGTAAACTCAGGTCTTCAGACGAGAGCGCCTCGCTGGCAGCGGTAAAGTTTTCCAGATCGCAGAAAAAAATGGTAAGTTGTTGCTTGTTTGTGCCTAACACAGCTTCTTTTTGTAAGCCAATGAGCTGCGAGACCAGGTCGGAGGGCACGTATTTGCGAAACGAACGCAAACCCATTTTCATGTTTTCAAGCGCCTGGTACATCTGCAACACTTCAGAAATGTTGGAGCGCACATTAACCGGCGTTTCAAGTTTGAGTTGTTGAATCTGCCCCATGTCCTTGCACAGCGCCTGCAATGGCTTGGCAATTTGGCGCGCCAACGCGAAAGATAACGCCCCCATCAAGGCAATAATGCCAAGTGTCAAACCCAGCACCAGCAACAACAATTGGTTTTCCATGCGAATAATGCGGCTGGCATCCATGTCCAGACCCAGCACCCCCTCCAAGCTGCCATCGGGTGCGATTATGGGCGCGTAGGACGACAACCACGTGCCGTACTGGTCAGTGTAAAACGCATCGGCCACACGTACTTGGTAGGGCGGGGTAAAACTAGCCGCCAAGGTGGGCGTCATGGTATCGTACACCTCACCCAAGGGGCTAAAGTCCACTCCAGGAGTGCCGGTATCAAGCACAAAAACCGGTTTATTTTGCTCCGCACTCCATCTAAAAGTATACAAAAACCGAATATCAGGGCTACCTTGGCGCACCTTTTTCAACTTCGCACGCTGCACTTGGTAACCGGCGGTTTGCATGTCTTGCGCAGAGCGCAGTCGGCCATGCACTGCTGGATCAACCATAAGCACCGAAGTGGCCACCAGATCGTGCATGCGCGTGGCCAAGTCGGCACGCAAATACTGCCGCCAGATGGTATACACAATGCCTCCCAGCAAGAAGCTGGTAATAAGCACCGCGCCGATGAGCGAGGCCGTCATGCTGATACGAAGGCTTATTCGTGGTTTTTTGGGAGGAGAGTTTGACATAGCAATATTATCGTCCTGCCAAGCTAAGCGGGGCTGATGGGTGCACGTTAGCAACAGACAGTACATCTACTTTAGAGTTTCATGCCAACAAACGATCGATTAAGAACAGCCGTTCACGTGTTGATTCGTGACGCAGGATTCTGATTCGCCCGTAAAATAACAGGGTGAACTCTTCTCCCCTACCCCGACGCCCGATTCGCGAACTTCCCGATGAATTAATTAGCCAGATTGCCGCCGGTGAGGTGGTAGAGCGCCCGGCCTCTGTGGTGCGCGAACTGGTAGACAACGCGCTGGATGCCGGCGCCAGCCAAATTACCGTGCGGCTGCTGGCCGGTGGTGTGCGGCTGATTGCCGTAGAAGACGATGGCCAAGGTATCGTGCGCGAAGAACTTCCCATTGCATTTAAACGCCACGCCACCAGCAAAATTGGCAACCTGCACGACCTGGAATCGGTAGCCACCATGGGCTTTAGGGGCGAAGCGCTGGCCGCCATCAACTCGATTGCCGACTGCGCTATTTTGTCGCGCCCCAGTGGACTATCGGATGCTTATTTGCTGGATGGTCGCACCGGCGAGTTGCGCCCGGTGGCTCGCGGCACCGGCACCACGGTAGAGGTGAAAGAACTATTTTTTAGCACCCCGGCACGGCGCAAGTTTTTAAAGACAGACGCCACCGAGCTCGCGCACTGCATTGAGGCCGTGCGCCGCCATGCTCTCGCCCGCCCCGATGTCGGCTTTGCCATTTGGCACGAAGGCAGACTGGTGGAACAATGGCGCAAGTGCGATGCACAGGCTGACCCGATGGCAGCCATCAACCAACGCTTAGCCGATGTGTTAGGTGCAGACTTTATTGCCCAATCGGTAGCTATGGATTGGACTTCAACTGACGCACAACGCCCCATAGAAAGCAATGCAGAACCACTGCGCATTTGGGGACGGGTGGGTGTGCCGGAAGCCGCGCGGGCACGGGCCGACCAACAATTTAGCTATGTAAATGGCCGCTTTGTACGCGATAAAGTCATCACCCACGCTGTGCGTAGCGCCTTTGAAGACGTGCTGCACGGCCAGCGCCAGCCCATTTATGCGCTTTACCTGGCGATCCAACCCCAGCGCGTGGACGTGAATGTACACCCCACCAAGATTGAAGTGCGCTTTCGGGATGGGCGCGAAGTGCACCAAGCTGTACGCCATGCCGTAGAAAGTGCCCTAGCCACCCCCCGCGCCGGCCAAGCACAGCAACCCAACACACCACCTGCTGCTGCAGCCGATACCTTTACCTTAGCTACGCAGACGGCACCGCGCAACGCAGCACCGCTGTATTCCAGCCAGCCATCGATGCAATTTGCCCCGCGAGAAGAAAGCGGCGGCCACAAGGTCAATGATTTGTCGGCGCTGTGGGGCGCCCCCAAGGCCGCAGAAGGGCAAGTCAGTGCCACACCCATTCGCACATTGGAAGCAGCACCAGTTGCTGAGCAAAACTGGCCTTTGGGTAAAGCCTTGGCACAACTACAAGGCGTGTATATATTGGCAGAAAACGCACAAGGATTAATTATTGTAGACATGCACGCGGCCCACGAGCGCATTGTGTACGAACGGTTAAAAAACCAGATTCAACAAACCGGTAAAACCATAGCGAGCCAACCCTTGCTGATACCGCAAACCTTTGCTGCCACCCCCGAAGAAGTAGCGTGCACCGAAGCACACCAAGATACTTTGCACACGCTCGGGCTAGAAATTAGCCCGTTTTCGCCTAAAACTCTGGCTGTGCGTGCTGTGCCTGCAACCCTTGCCCAAGGCGATGCGGTAGAGCTGGCACGCGGTGTCTTGGCAGAACTAGCACAACACGACGCCAGCACCGTAGTCCAGCGTGCTCAAAACGAGCTACTGGCCACCATGGCCTGCCACGGTGCGGTGCGTGCCAACCGCCGCTTAACCCTAGAAGAAATGAATGCTCTGCTACGCCAAATGGAAGCCACCGAACGCAGCGACCAATGCAACCACGGCCGCCCCACCTGGCGCCAACTGGGCATGCGCGAGTTAGATGCCCTGTTTTTACGCGGACGTTAACCCACATGCGCCCAAGAATTACCACTGAAGTCAGCGCCTTATGGCAGCTTACCTGGCCATTGCTCATCGGACAACTGGCCAATGTGGGCATGGGTGTGGTGGATGTCGCCATGGCCGGGCATGCCTCTGGCGACGATCTGGCAGGTATTTCATTAGGAGTATCTATCTGGACCATGGTCATCATTACACTGATGGGGCTGATGATGTCGGTCAACCCCATGGTGTCGCACTACGTAGGTGCTGAGCAGTTTGACCGCGTGCCGCACGTAGTACGCCAAGGCCTCTGGAAGGCACTGGGCGTGGGCCTTATTGCCATGCTGGTCAGCATACTCGCAGCCCAAGTGTTTAACTACATGGAGCTTGAGCCTGCGGTGCGCGAAATCGCACAAGGGTTTGTCATTATCACCAGCTTTGCCCTGCCCGCCTTTACCTGCTACCGGGTACTGTACGGCTACAGCACCAGCCTGAACCAAACCAAACCCCTGATGGTGATAGCAATTGCCGCCCTAGGGCTCAATGTCATAGTGAACGGGCTATTGGTGTTTGGGCTGGCGGGCTTTCCTAAATTGGGTGGCTTAGGCTGCGCATGGGCAACACTAGTATGTGTGTGGTTTAACCTGCTGGTTTTAGTGTGGTGGATGCGACGCAGCCCTGCTTACCAAAGCACTTGGCCATTTACCCATTTTGAGGCGCCGCATCCGGCCAAGCTGCGCAGTTTGTTCAAGCTGGGTACCCCGATTGGTGTTACCTATTTTGCCGAGAGCAGCGCCTTTAGCCTCATCGCCCTGTTTGTTGCGCGCTTTGGCAGCACCGAGGTGGCAGCGCATCAAATCGCCCTCAGTTTTACTTCTATGGTATTTATGGTGCCCCTCAGTTTGGGGGTGGCACTGCTCACACGCGTAGGCCAGTCGCTAGGCGCTAACGACCCGGCCGAGGCACGTTTTCGTGCATGGGTGGGTGTTGGCGTATCTATGGTGTTTGCCATCGCATCAGCCACTGGCATGGCGGTTTTTAACCACCAGATTGCTAGCGCCTATACCAACGACGCGGCCATTGCTGCACTGGCGGCACAGTTGTTGTTTTTGGCAGCAATTTTTCAACTGTCTGATTCAGCGCAAGTGGTTACCAGTTGTGCCATCAGGGGCTACAAGGTTACTAAAGCACCCATGGTGTTGCACCTCACTGCGTTTTGGCTGGTGTCATTGCCGCTAGGCTGCGTGCTGGGCTGGGCACCAGCGTGGCTGCCTTGGCAGCCAGCCGCGCCCATGGGAGCACAAGGTTTCTGGATTGGACTTATTGTCGGTCTTACCGTAGCTGCCATCGGTTTATTGGCATTATTGCGCTGGGTTTCCTTGCAAAAATTGCATGACACACACTAAACCCACCACCGCAATGTCACCCGCTTTGATTGTGCTGGTACTCGCTATGCTGCTGGGCTTGCAACCCGTCACCACCGACCTGTATTTACCCGCCCTGCCCGCTTTAACACAAGAATTTGGCGCACCCATTGCACAAGCACAACTGACACTCACCGCACTGTTGCTGGCATTTGGCGTATCGCAGTTGTTTTGGGGTCCGTTGTCCGACAGGTTTGGTCGGCGGCCTATTTTGCTTGCTGGCATGACTGCCTACGTGCTTGCAGCCTTGGCCAGTGCCATGGCACCCAGCATGGAAGCGCTGATTTTCTGGCGTACCCTGCAAGGTGCAGCCATGGGAGCCGCAGTCATGTGCGCTCGCGCCATTGTGCGCGATTTGTACCCCCCCGAGCAGGGCATGGACATTATGTCCAAAGGACAAAGCGGTTTGGGCGTGGTGGCCTGCATCAGCGCACCGGTGGGCGGGTTGCTCACAGCATGGTTTGGCTGGCAGAGCGCCTTGCTGGCCTTGGCCGTGTTTGGCAGCCTCACATGGGGGCTGATTGCACTGCGTTTTCAAGAAACCCTGCTAACCACAAACCCCAACGCGCTTCGCCCCGCCACGCTGGTGCAAACGTGGCTGCAAATCCTGCGCAACCCCACTTTTTTGGCGTTTACCGCCTTGTCGGTCAGTGCCTACGGTGGTTTGTTTACCTACTTGGCGTCGTCATCGTTTGTACTGATCGGGGTGCTGGGCTATAGCACC
>CALPVM020000148.1 GCA_943327015.2 Akkermansia muciniphila | reverse complement strand
TCAATGTTTTCAATCGCGTCTTCCAAGGTGCAGCCGGGTTTGGCTACCGTGGCCTCAAACGGGTACAAATTAACCACCAGTACATCAATAGTGTCAATGTTATGCTCTTGCAGGGCGGCCATATGCTCTGGCACGTCACGTCGCGCCAGCAATCCACCATGTACACGGGGGTGCAGAGTTTTAACGCGACCATCCAGCATTTCCGGAAAGCCCGTCATTTGTGCCACCTCGGTCACTGGCAAGCCCGCATCGGCCAGCAATTTGGCGGTACCGCCGGTTGAAAGTAGTTTAATGCCCAGACTGTGCAAGGTTTGCGCCAGTTCAACAATGCCGGTTTTGTCAGATACAGATAGTAGTGCGTTCATACAATGCTTTTTTAAAGTTAAGTTGCTTATTCGGTCAGGCCGTGTTCCAGAAGTTTTTTGCGCAGGGTGTTACGGTTTAAACCCAACCACTGCGCTGCCTTGGATTGGTTGCTGTTGGCTTTTTTCATCACTTCTTCCAGCAGCGGCTTTTCTACGGTGCGCAGCAGCATGTCGTACATGCCAGCCGGCTCGGACTCGCCTAAATCAATAAAGTAACGCTCAAGGCTTACCCGAATACTGGCGTCAATACTGTTGTCACTCATACCATGGTCTCCACTAATTCTGCTGCAACTTCGGCACTCGCTTGCAGCGAGGGCATCCGGTCCATTGTTTGATTTAATTCATCCATAAAATTCTCAACTGCCAGCACTTGCAACTCGCAGTTTTCCAACGTGTTTAAAACATCCATAAAAGGTTCGGCCCCAGGCGCATCGCGCAAATACCAACCAATATGTTTGCGCGCCGACCGCACACCGGTAAACTCTCCGTACAGGCTGTAGTGGTCGTGCAAATGCTCGACCAGCCAGCGCTTAGCCTCGCACACCAAGGGTGATGCAAGATGGGTGCCGGTGCTTAAAAAATGATTAATTTCGCGAAATATCCATGGCCGACCTTGTGCGGCACGGCCAATCATCACGGCATCGGCTTGGGTTGCTTTGAGTACTGCAAGTGCTTTTTCCGGGCTGGTAATGTCACCATTGGCCACAACTGGTATTTTTAACGCTGCTTTCACAGCGGCGATGGTGTCGTATTCGGCTTCGCCCCGGTAGCCCTGTTCACGGGTACGGCCATGCACTGCCACCATTTGCACGCCTGCAGATTCCGCAGCAAGCGCCAAAGGCACAGCGTTTTTGTGGCTCTGGCACCAACCGGTGCGCATTTTTAGTGTTACGGGCACCCCATACGGGGCGCTGGCTGCCACCACCGCATCCACAATGTTGAGTGCCAAAGCTGCATCTTGCATCAAGGCCGACCCCGCCCATTTGTTACACACTTTTTTGGCAGGGCAGCCCATATTGATGTCAATAATTTGTGCGCCGCGATCTATGTTGTAGCGTGCGGCGTCTGCCATCATCTGCGGCTCAGTGCCGGCAATTTGCACCGCAATCGGGCCGGGCTCGCCATCGTGGTTGGCGCGTCGCGAGGTTTTTAACGACTTTAGCAGGTCTGGACGCGATGTCACCATTTCGCTCACCGCATAGCCTGCACCCAGCCGCTTGCACAATTGGCGAAATGGCCGATCTGTAACGCCAGCCATGGGCGCTACGAAAAGATTGTTCGGCAAAACGTAAGGACCCAATTGCATGGTTGCGTTAATTTTGAGCAAAGGGTCAATTTTAGCCGCCTATACTGGCAATGTTATGGAAATTTGGATGCAACAGATCATTAGCTGGCTCGCTCTACCCCAATACGGCTTGAGCACGGTTTTTTTGGTGGCCTTTTTGTCGGCCACCCTGTTACCTATGGTTTCAGAACCGGTGGTGTTTGGTTTAGTCACCATTAGCCCCAGCCTGTTTTGGCCCACCATGTTGGTAGCAACAGCGGGCAGCAGCTTGGGCAGCGCTGTAAATTGGTGGATGGGCTATGGCTCGGTGCAACTGGCACAGCGTATGGATTCCTCATTTGCCCATACAAAAGCGCTGCAGTGGCTCGCCAAACTCGGCCCCAAGGCCTGCCTGCTGGCATGGGTGCCGTTGGTGGGCGACCCCCTATGCCTTCTGGCAGGCTGGCTCAAAATGCCGTTTTGGCGCTGCTTGTTTTACATTGTGTTGGGCAAGTATGTGAAATATGTGCTCATGACTGCGGGTTTGGTGCAGCTCTGGCCTTAGGAACTGAACAAGAAGTTCATTACGTCACCGTCTTTCACCACGTAATCTTTACCCTCGGCGCGCATTTTGCCGGCATCTTTGGCACCCTGCTCGCCTTTAAATGCAATGTAGTCTTCAAACGCAATGGTTTGCGCACGGATGTAACCTTTTTCAAAGTCGGTATGAATCACCCCTGCCGCCTGTGGCCCGGTGTCACCTACTTTAATTGTCCATGCGCGCACCTCTTTTACGCCTGCCGTAAAGTAGGTTTGCAGGCCCAGCAGCTTAAAGGCGGCACGAATCAAACGGTTCAAGCCCGGCTCGGTTTGGCCCAGTTCCTCTAAAAACATCTGGCGGTCTTCATCGCTCATTTCAGACATTTCTGCTTCCAGCTTGGCACAAATCGCTACCACCGGCGCTTTTTGAGCATCGGCAAATGCCTTAAGCCTATCGAGCAAGGGATTGTTTTCAAACCCGTCTTCAGCAACATTAGCCACAAACATAGCGGGCTTGGCCGTAATTAAAAAGAACTGCTTGAGCAAGGGCTGCTCTTCTTTGCTGAACTCAATGGTGCGCACAGGTTTGGCATCGTTGAGCGCGGTTTGGCAGCGCTCCAAAATCGCCACCAATTTAATCGACTCTTTGTCGCCCGAACGTGCCGTCTTTGTTACGCGCTGCAGCGCTTTTTCTACTGCAGCCAAGTCGGCAAGGCACAGCTCGGTTTGAATCACTTCAATGTCCGAGATCGGATCCACCTTGCCCGATACATGAATAACGTTGTCGTCTTCAAAACAGCGCACCACGTTCACAATGGCATCGGTCTCGCGAATGTGCGACAAAAATTTGTTGCCCAAACCCTCACCGGTGCTGGCCCCGGCCACCAATCCTGCAATGTCTACAAATTCCACAATCGCCGGCACAATGCGCTCAGGGCTGATGATGGCTGCCAGTTGCTGTAACCGGGGGTCAGGCAACTCCACCACACCCACATTGGGCTCGATGGTACAAAACGGATAATTTTCAGCGGCAATGCCCGCCTTGGTCAATGCATTGAACAAAGTGGATTTACCCACATTCGGCAAGCCTACAATTCCACACTTCAAACTCATAAATACCTCTTCAAACAGGATGCCAAGTGTAAGTCAATTCACGATGCAGCCTACAATCCGCGTATGGCCCAATCGTTTGATATTTGTATTCGCGGCGCCGGCATTGTCGGCCGTACCCTAGCCCTGCATCTGGCAGCACAGCGCCTGCGTGTGGCCTTAGTCGAGCTCGAATCAAGCATCAGCACCACAGATGTCCGCGCTTATGCACTCAATGCATCGTCGCGCAATGTACTGCAAGCTGTTAATTGCTGGCCGCCAGCCCCGCACATCACCCCCGTACAAACCATGCAGGTTTGGGCCGATGAAGGCGGTTACGTCCAATTTTTAGCCGCAGATCATCACGCTGAAGCACTGAGCTGGATTGTAGATGTACCTGCTTTAGAGCATATTCTGGCCGGGGCCGTTCGCGCCCAGCCACGCATTACACTGGCTGCCAACCCGCAAGCTGCCAGCCTAACGGTGGTATGCGAAGGGCGCCACAGCAGTTCGCGTAGCGACTGGGGGCTTGACTTTGATGTAACGCCTTACTCCCAATCGGCACTCGCCACGCGCGTTGTTTCAAATGTTCCACACAAGGGCACTGCAAGGCAGTGGTTTGAACAGGGCAGCATTTTGGCGTTGCTTCCGATCAACGGAGATAGCGGTCATGATTATGCCGTTGTATGGTCCACCAGCCCCGATCAAGCCCAGCAATTGCAGGCTTTTAGTCGAGCTGAGTTCGAGCAAGCCATTCATACCGCTAGCCACGGTGTGGCAGGTACGCTTTCTTTGGCTGGCGAACGTAAATCCTGGCCGCTGCAGCATGCATTGGCCAAACGCTGGATTGGCAACCATACCGAAGGTGCTTGGCTGCTTGCAGGCGATGCCGCCCACAATGTGCACCCACTGGCAGGCCAAGGGCTCAATCTTGGCTTAGGCGACGTGGCCGAACTGGTAAACATTCTTGAAAACCGCCCCTACTGGCGCAGCGTGGCAGACCATCGCTTATTGCGACAATACGAGCGCAGCCGCAAAGCAGAATTTGCCCTGATGGGACTGGCCAACGACTCTCTGCAACAACTGTTTACCCAATCTAACCCACTTATTCAAAACGTGCGTAACTGGGGCATGAACCGCTTTAACCATCTGCCTCTCGTCAAACACCGTATTGCCCAACGTGCCATGGGCAACTTTTAACACCATAGGAATCACCACCATGACAGCAAACTCTTTGTTCCGCTTTGCCAGCCGCACTTTGCTAATTACAGCCTTAGGTCTGGGCAGCATGCAAATCTACGCACAAGATGCAGCCTTGCGTAAAAACCTGCTGGAGCGCGTGCCACAGCTCAACACCATTGACGACATCCAAAAAACCGACATTCCCGGCGTTTTTGAGGTACGCGTCAATGGCACCGATATTTTTTACACCGATGCCAAAGGCAACTACATTTTGAATGGCAGCCTGATTGACACCCGCAGCCGCCGCAACCTAACCGAAGAACGGGTAGAAAAATTAACGGCCATTCAGTTTGGCACATTGCCCATTAAAGATGCTCTTACCATCGTGCGTGGCAACGGGCAACGTAAACTGGCGGTGTTCCAAGACCCTAATTGTGGCTACTGCAAACGTTTTGAGCGCGACCTGCAAAAAGTAGACAACGTTACCATTTACATGTTTTTGTACCCGGTGCTTGGCGAAGACTCCAAAGAAAAATCCAAAGCCATTTGGTGCGCTCGCGACAAATCAGCGGCCTGGCAGGATTGGATGATTCGCGACCAAGCCGCGCCAGCAGCTGCCGCCATGTGTGACAGCAGCCCGATTGATCGCAACATTGAGTTTGGCCGCAAATACAAAATTCAGGGTACACCCACACTGATATTTGCCAACGGAACCCGTGTACCAGGTGCTATTGATGCCAAGCAGGTAGAAAAACAACTGGCTTCCATCAAACCCTGACCTGGCATAGAAGCTAGCCATGCATGCACTACAAGCCACACCCGCAGCCTCGGTGCACTATCAGGTAGAAATATCCGATCTGCACGCCCATCTGTATAAAGTAACCCTAACCATTACCCACCCTGCCGCAGAGCAGGTGCTGGCGCTGCCGGTGTGGATACCAGGCAGCTATCTGGTACGTGAATTTTCCAAACACCTGCAACAACTGCAGTGCTTTCAAAATCAGCAAGAAATTTCTGCACGCCAAACTGACAAATGCAGCTGGACGGTTGCGTGTAACACCAGCCAAGCCTTGCAGGTAAGCTACCAGGTTTACGCCTTTGACACCTCGGTGCGCACTGCGTGGCTGAGTTCGGAGCGCGGGTTTTTTAACGGCACCAGCCTCTGCCTGCGCGCTGTGGGTCACGACCATCTACCCCATCAGTTAAGCATTTCCTCCAATGGTGCTCCTGAAGGCTGGCAACTTGCAACGGCTCTGCCTGCACTAAAAACTTCAGAATCAGGCTTCGGCCTCTATGGCGGCGACAACTATGACATGCTTGTAGACTGCCCGGTGGAAATGGGCCACTTCTGGCGCGGCCAGTTTAGCGCCTGCGGCATAGCGCACACTTTTGTAGTAGCTGGAGCACCGCCTTCTTTCGATGGCGCCAAGTTGCTGGAAGACACCCGCGCCATTTGCGAAGCAGAAATTCAATTTTGGCACGGTGCTCAGACATCGCCTACAAACGCTGCGGCACCCTTTAGCCACTATCTTTTTTTGCTCAACGTGGTGCCAGAAGGATACGGCGGTTTAGAGCACCGCAATTCCACAGCGCTGATATGCGGGCACAAAGACTTGCCAAGGTTAGACTCACCTTTTGATTTTGCCAAGCCCACCACGCATGAGGGCTACACCACATTGCTGGGCTTGATAAGTCACGAGTATTTTCATACCTGGAATGTTAAGCGCCTGCGTCCGGCAGAATTTGCCCAATACGACTACACCCAAGAAAACCACACTCAGCTGCTTTGGTTTTTTGAAGGCTTTACCAGCTACTA
>CALPVM020000147.1 GCA_943327015.2 Akkermansia muciniphila | reverse complement strand
TGGTCATCCCCGGCTACTGCTATCACGCCACCCCAAGGCGTGGTGCCGGCCATATTGGCGTGTTTAAACACATCAGCGCAACGGTCTACCCCCGGGCCTTTACCGTACCAAATGCCAAACACGCCATCGTATTTATGCGTGCCGGGTGGCGCAAAGCCCAGTTGTTGTGTGCCCCAAAGCGCCGTGGCGGCAAGCTCTTCATTCACGCCCGGCTGAAAAACAATATGGTGTGCTTTAAGGTGCTTTTCTGCCTTGTGCAGTGCTTGGTCGTATCCACCTAGTGGTGAGCCACGGTAGCCGCTGACAAAGCCAGCGGTGTGTTTGCCAACTGCATGGTCGCGCAGATGCTGCAACATTGGCAGTTTGACCAAGGCTTGCACGCCACTCATGAACGCCTGACCGTAGTCGAGCCGGTATTTGTCGTCCAGAGAAAAGGTGTGGATGGGGTCGCCAGACAAGGCGCTGAAAGATGCGAACAAATCGCGGTGGACAGGGGCATTCATGGTCTGAAATCTCCTCTGAAAAAGTCATCTTTTGGATAACCAATAAGCCCGAACGTTAGGGTAAAACGTTAAAAGCTTGAGGAGAAGTGTGCCACTAATTGCGCTGCAATGCTAGACCTAATAGCAAAAGGGTTATTTATCGGTGCGCTCTAGCAATTTCAATGAATTGCTAGAGCTTTATGGGTTTAGGCAGATGCGCTGGTCTTCACCTTTTCAACATCGATGAGGTAGGTTCGCGATGCGAAAAGCAGAGAAATACCAGTGAGCAATAACATAACAGGAACGGCAAACATGGCTGAATGCAAACCTACACCACGAATGGCTTCAGTCATGGCAGTGAGGTTTTGCTGCAGCATAGCTTGTTGGGCAAAATAGTCCGACAAACCACCAATAATTATGGTGCCGAAGGCAGCGCCAAGTAAGTACTGGGCAGCAAAGTACACAGACATGGCAGAAGCGCGCAAACGCGGCTCTACCACATCCTGCACAGCGGTATACACAGAAACGTAGTATAGGAAAAATAAAACCCAACCAGTACCATACAAAAGCATAAACACATTCATATTGCTGCCTGGTGACTGGCTTAATGCAAAGTAAACCAGTGGTGCAGCTATGAGCAGCGCATATGCACCGATTTTGAGGCGCCCGTTAACACTGCGTTTTTGGGCGGCATCTGCAACAAATGCACCTAAGGTCATGGCGATTAGCCCGGTAAGACCGAGAACAGCGGCTGCCATCAGGCCGGCTTTGTAGGAGTCGATAAGATAGTATCTTTCGAGCATTGCTTTGAAAAAAGTATTGGTACCATAAGCGGCCATGTTCACAGTAACGCCAGACAACGAAATCCACCAGATGGTTTTGATGGCAAGCACCTTTTTAAATGGCTTGTCTACTTTTTCAGTGCTGGTAACGTAGGTTTCTTGTGATCCCCGTTTCGGTTCCCGAATAAAAAGACAAATGACGGCCAATAAAAACCCGGGGATTGCAAAAATAATAAATGGAAGCTGCCATTGTTCTACACCAAAAAAATCGTGAATCGGCCCGAGTGGCATGGCGCGAATCTTACCTACCAAAATAAAGCAGAGCAAAATACCCAAAGGCAAGCCCAGCATAAAGAGCCCCATTGCACGCCCCCGTTTTGCGGGTGGGAACATGTCTCCAATCATTGAAACGCCAGATGGCGCACAAGCTGCCTCACCCACTCCAACACCCAGACGCACCATAAAGAATGAGGAAAAACTGGAGCACATTCCGGACAGAGCGGTAAACCCGCTCCAGACCGTGGCACCACCTGCCAGCACATATTTACGAACCCAGGTATCTGCGAGGCGACCCAGCGGCAACCCACACAACGCATAAACTAAGGTAAAGGCGGTGCCAAGCATGCCCAGCCAGAAATCATTGAGATCGTAGGCCTTGCGGATGTCTTCAAGTAATACAGCGGGTATGGTTCGGTCAATAAAGTTCAGCAGATTCAGCAGAAAAAGCATGAATAGAATACCCCATGCACCGGGGTAGGCTGAAGATCCTGAGTTTGCAGCAGAAGATTGGCTCATTGTGTCTCTCTTTTTAGTTGCTTAATATTTATTCATTATGCATAAATAAATCACCCTATAAAAAGAGATTTTTAGCGGGTGCGTTAAGTCAGAGACACAATAACAATTTTGTCTTGGTGGTTTGCAATGTGCATGGTGTGCGCCAATGCAAAATCATGGTGGTTAAGAGCGCCGTAAGCGAAATGAGGTTTTAGCGCACCGGTATGGTTTTGAAACCGCCTAACGGCTGCACGTAAGCGTGCAGAACCCGTTTGCCATGTTGGTAGCTGTTGTAATGGGGCTGCGCCTGGTATGGGCTCTGCTAGGCCATGTGTCATGCTACCGCGCATTTTAAATAAAGCAAATGCTGCACTCCCTGCAGTTGCCTGGAAAAGTGCACTTTTAGGTTCAGGGAAACCATCCATGCTCATTTCAATGCTTTGTGCCAAGTGCTCTAACACTGCATTCAGCGTCCAGCCATTGGTGCTTTGCACCGACTTTGCTGATTGAAGACTATCTAGCCACAGCAGGACTTCGTTGAGGTTTTGCACTGATGGGGTAGAAGCCAACACGTTCCCACTCAAAGGTATTAAAGCCGATGCAACAAAATGGCGGCGTTTCATCGGTAGGTGCCGCGATTGAGAACCTCCAGAATAGTTGCAGCGAGTTCCTCGGCCACAAACTTGGCTATGTAGGCATCTGCACCCACACTCTTGACGTGACTCTCATTGGTAGAGCCCGTAAGGGACGAGTGAATGATGACGGGCAGTGCACGCATGTTGCCGTCATTTTTAATATTTTTGGTCAGAGTAAATCCGTCCATTTCAGGCATCTCAAGGTCGGTAAGAACCAAGGCCACTTTGTCATGAATAGTTTTGCCTTGTGCCTGGGCATCAGCAGACATTTGGTTGAGTTTGTTCCATGCCTCTTGGCCCGTGTTGGTCATAATAAACGGAACACCCATATCTTTAAGACCTTGCTCAATCATCATGCGTGCGACATGCGAGTCGTCGGCAGCCAAAATAACTTTGCCGGGGGGAATGCTGACAGTAGGCATTGGCCGTTCTTCGTAGCTTTCTTCTTGATTTTGCGGCATTACATCGCGCAAAATCTGCTCTACGTCCAGCACTTGAGCCAAGCGGGTGTTTTCTGCATTGCCATCCAAACGGGCAATACTGGTAACAAGCCCACCGCCGGTCTTGGCAGCGGAGAGCACATGCTTCCACTCCAGACGCACAATTTCATTGACTTCTTCAACGGCAAAAGCTTGAGTGGTACGGGCAAATTCGGTTACCAGCATAATGCCTAAGCCCTTAGTGGGGTTGCAGCCAACCACTTGGGGTAAATTTATCACGGTAATCATTTGACCGCGTATGTTTGCAATACCCATAACACCATGCGGCGCGTTAACCATAGCGGTAATTTCGGGCATAACGAGAATTTCTCGCACCTTAAATACGTTTATGCCGAAGGTTTCGCGGCGCGTAGTACCTGGGGCCTCGCCCAAACGGAACAACAACAGCTCAAACATACTGTTGGAGGCTAGCTTGGTGCGCTCATCAATTTCACGTAATTCTTTGGTCATGGATGCATCCTCAAATTTTTTAATGCTATTTAATATTTATCGCCAATGGTAACGGTTTCTGGATTACTTTGGCCACAAGACCCACATTTGTAACGGTTGGCGTAGCTTTCCAGCCAAATCAGCGGCGTCTTCGCCCCAGCCTGCAAAGTAATCTGCACGTACAGCACCGGTAATGGCGGTGCCGGTATCTTGCGCCATTACCAGTTTTTGCAATTGTATTTGCGTTCCGCTGGAGGTAAGCCAGACGGGTGTGCCATAAGGTATGCTGCCGGGATCGACAGCAATGGAGCGGCCGGGGGTGAGTGCCACTCCTTGTGCGCCGCGTGGACCAAAACCTGCATCCATATCCGTCAATGTTTCAGGTTTAAAAAAAACAACGCGCGGGTTAGCCCATAACAGTTCCTGCTGGCGCTCAGGGTTTTGCTGCAACCATGCCTTGATACCCGGCCACGATGCGTCTGTAATTAAACCCCTGTCTAGCAGCCAGCGACCGAGACTGCGGTAAGGCTGCTCGTTGGTACCTGCGTAGGCGAGTCGTAGCCAGTGCTGTTTGCCGTCAGGCTCAGTCATTTGAATACGTCCAGAGCCTTGAATTTGCAGAATCATGGCATCTACCGGATCGGCAAGGTAACCAATAATACGGTCTTTGAGTGCCGCTTGTGCTTGCGGTAAAGTATCCATTTCCTGGCGTGTGTACCACGGTTTACGTCCTGAAACTCCTGTTGGCAATTGGTACAGCGGAACGTTAAATACCTCGTTGGGCTGCCGTTGCGCCTGCAATATGGGTTCAAAATAACCCGTCAGCAAACCTTCGGTTTGACCTTGCAACGATTCCACGCGGTAGGGTTGCAGTTGCTCAAACATCCAACTGCGTTGTTGCTCAGCACCAGCAATGCTGAGCTGCCGAATTTGTGGACACAGACGGGCGTGCGTTGCATTGGCGCGTTCACAACTTTTGATCCAAGCATTCCATATTTCGAACAGGGAGTCTTGCTCAAAGCCCGGTAAATCCGACCATGACACCGGAATCCAGCGGCTGCGCGACTGCTCTATTGTTGGCAGGTTGAGTGGCACCGCATAGGAGGGCATATTGGCGGGTTTTAGGGAAGCGTCAATAACGGTTGCCGGGGTATGGCTTTGCATAGGTGCGCTACCGCATGCGTACAACATTCCTACAATGCAGGGGTAAACCAGATAACGGAGAATTAAATTCATGTTGTTGTTGTTGCTGGAGGCTTTGGGTGCAGGTTTGATCTTGGTAGGCATCATATGGTGGACCATGTTCTCTGGCAGAAAACACGGGGAACTACCAAATATAGCCGAAGATGAAAAATCAGGGTTAAATATTGCGCATTCACCACAAGACAGTCTCACGGATAAAAGCGACAAGCAGTAAATGCCATGCAGCAAAGGATTTCATGGCAAAACCCGGTGTTGTAGCGCTGGCAATTGCTGCCTGCAGCGTGCCAGCTGGTTTGGCTGTAGTTCTGCCACCACCATTCCAGCACCTTGTTCTTGGACTGCAAGCACGCGTCCCCAAGGGTCAATGGCCATGCTGTGACCCCAGGTGTGCCTCCGGTTCTGGTGCTGTCCGCCTTGGGCCGATGCTACAACATAGCTCAGGTTTTCAATGGCGCGGGCGCGCAACAACACCTCCCAGTGGGCCTGACCCGTGGTGTGGGTAAAGGCACTGGGTACCAGCATAAGATCGGCACCAGCACGCGCATGGATGCGGTACAGCTCTGCAAAACGCAGGTCATAGCACACGCTTAAACCAATTTTCCAAGTATGTTTATCAATGGAAGGTAAATCAAACTGGACCGGCAATGTGCCCGCTTGCAAGACACGTGCTTCGTTGTAAGACTCTGTACCACTATCAAAACAAAACAAATGAATTTTGTCGTAACGCGCAACACACTCGCCTTGAGGGTTGTACGCAAGGCTGGTATTGAAAATTCTGTCCGGTTGGTGTGTGCTGATAGGGATGGTGCCGCCAACCAGCCAAATTCCCAAACTGCGTGCAGCATCACTCAGAAATGTCTGCAAAGGCCCTGCGCCATAGGGCTCCTGGCTTGCCAGTTTGTCGCTATCGTGCATGCCCATTAGGCAAAAATACTCTGGCAGCACTACCAGTTCAGCACCAGCTTGTGCAGCTTGCTTTAACAGCCCTATGGCCGTTTGCAGGTTAGTTGGCACATCGGAGCCGGACACCATTTGAAGTGCGGCAATTTTCATGGTTTTTTCGCAGCAGGGTTAGGCTTGCGTTCAACGCGGGTTACCTTGGGGTCGATCCAAGTGCCATCGAGCAGAAACTGTTGGGTTGTTGCTTCAATAAGCGGGTCGCGCAAAATCCATTGCGCCAGAAATGTACTGATACCAACCACTGGATTAATGGCAGTGGCCACAAGTGATGCACTGCCTGCATTGATTTCGGGTATGACCACTACTTTGATGTTTTGGGTTTCATTCACAATGTCTGCTTGACCCTCCATCAAAACAGCAGCGTTGACGCCTTTCATTTGCAAATTATTGGTGCGGGCAACACCACTTTCAATGGCGACGTCGCCACGCAAATAGTCAAACGAGAAGCCCTCGCTGAAAACATCTTTGAAGTCGAGTGTCAAGCGTCTTGGCAGTGATTGCAAACTGAGCACACCTATAAGCTTGGCTATGCCAGGCTCAGCCTTCAGGAATTGTCCTCTTTCAATGTTAATGGCCAGATTGCCACCCAAATTGGCGTAG
>CALPVM020000146.1 GCA_943327015.2 Akkermansia muciniphila | reverse complement strand
GGATAAATTAGTACATCACGAATTCAGTGCAAGGTGCTGTATGAACTTTGAACTTCGGTTTAGCGACAAAGAGATCACTGCATGGGGCGGTATGGCGCTGATGAAACGCATGCTTGACCACATGGAGTTTGACCAAGCGTTAGCCGGTGCCGGGTTACCTCAACCCCGCAGCAATAGGGGTTATGCCCCGAGCAACTCATCACCCAATTCATGCTTTCAGTCTGGTGTGGAGCCAACCGGTTTGATCATGGTGAAGTCACATGACCTTTCCCTATCAAAGGCGGACAATAGCCATAAGCAATGGAATGTATTGGACTAATACATGCATTGGTGCAGAATAAAACTATAGGTTATAATTTCAAGGCTTTGCATAGTGTAAAGCGCACGCTTAAAGCAGTTCCAGCATTAAGCGCAAGTTGTTTAACCGAGTCTGCATTCATTTTTGCAGCTCCATTTTAGGAAATTTTAAAATGATCGCATCTAGCATCAAAGCTGAAGTTGTAAAGTCCAATGCGCGTAGCGCTGGTGATACTGGTAGCCCAGAAGTGCAAGTGGCACTTTTGACTGCCCGCATTAACGAGTTGACCCCTCACTTCAAAACCCACGCCAAAGACCACCATGGCCGCCGTGGTTTGCTGCGTATGGTAAGCCGTCGTCGTAAGCTGCTCGACTACCTCAAGGGTAAAGATGCAGACCGTTACACTGCACTTATTGCTAAGTTGGGTCTGCGTAAATAAGGCACGCATAGAATGATAAGCGCCTGAGTTAGGTCACTAGCTCAGGCGTTTTTTACTTCGGAAGCAGCCAACCATGGAGCGAAGCTGTGTCATTCCACAATGATTTTTGTAAATTATTTTGGAATGGCATCGTGTTCTGTAGTGTTGCATCCGGGCTTGGGTGAGGTGGCCTACACCTTCCGTAACTGCCCGCATTAAAGGGCAAAATTCAAGGATGAAAACATGACAATGTTCAATAAAGTTAGCAAAACCTTCCAATGGGGACAGCACAAAGTCACCATGGAAACCGGCGAGATCGCTCGTCAATCCACCGGCGCAGTTTTGCTGGATATGGATGGCACTGTAGTCTTGGCTACTGTAGTTGGTAAAACAGAAGGTAAAGCC
Organism: Akkermansia muciniphila; assembly: GCA_943327015.2. Taxonomy (GTDB): domain Bacteria; phylum Pseudomonadota; class Gammaproteobacteria; order Burkholderiales; family Burkholderiaceae_C; genus Allorhodoferax. The sequence continues at coordinate 5,251 of CALPVM020000146.1, read as the reverse complement.
GGTCAAGACTTTTTTCCGTTGACCGTAGACTACCTCGAGAAAAGCTATGCTGCTGGCAAAATTCCAGGTAGCTATTTCAAACGTGAAGGTCGTCCTAGTGAGTACGAAACGCTTACAAGCCGTTTAATTGACCGCCCCATTCGCCCCTTGTTTCCGGATGGCTTTTTCAATGAAGTGCATGTTGTAGTGCATACATTGTCTCTTAACCCCGAAGTAGACGCTGATATTGCTGCGCTTATTGCTACCAGCGCTGCGTTGTCTATTAGCGGCATTCCGTTCAATGGGCCCATTGGTGCGGCACGTGTAGGTTATGTAAATGGCGAATATGTGCTCAACCCCGGCCAAACTGCTCGTAAAAATTCTATTATGGACTTGGTGGTTGCAGGAACCGAATCGGCTGTGCTGATGGTCGAGTCTGAGGCTGCGCAGCTCTCAGAAGAAATAATGTTGGGTGCAGTTGTTTTTGGTCATGAGCAAGGCAACATTGCTGTCAACGCCATTCACGAACTGGTGCGTGATGCCGGCAAACCAGCTTGGGACTGGAAGCCCCCAGCTAAAAATGAACCTTTGATTGCCAAGGTTGAATCCCTTGCCAACGACAAGCTCTCTGCTGCATACCAAATCCGTAACAAACAAGCCCGTACACAAGCTTGCCGTGCGGTGTACTCTGAAGTGTTGGCAGAGCTCAAAGCCAGCAGTATGGAGTTTGATGGCGTGGCTGTAGAAGGCATGCTGTTCAATATTGAAGCCAAAATTGTGCGTGGTCAGATTTTGGCTGGTGAGCCGCGCATTGATGGTCGCGATACCCGCACCGTGCGTGCTATCGAAATTCGCAACAGCGTGCTGCCCCGTACCCATGGTTCCGCCTTGTTTACCCGTGGCGAAACCCAAGCACTGGTGGTTACAACTTTGGGAACTGAACGTGACGCGCAGCGGGTTGATGCTTTGTCCGGTGACTTTGACGACCGTTTTATGCTGCATTACAACATGCCTCCATTTGCAACAGGTGAAACCGGTCGCGTTGGTACACCTAAGCGCCGTGAAATTGGTCATGGCCGTCTGGCTAAGCGTGCTTTGGTGGCAGTGCTGCCAGACAAAGAAGTATTCCCATATACCATGCGCGTGGTCTCTGAAATTACCGAATCCAATGGTTCGTCTTCCATGGCATCGGTGTGTGGTGGATGTTTGGCTTTGATGGACGCAGGTGTTCCTATGAAGGCGCACGTGGCAGGTATTGCCATGGGTTTGATTAAAGAAGACAACCGTTTTGCCGTGCTCACCGATATTCTGGGTGATGAAGATCACTTGGGTGACATGGACTTCAAGGTTGCCGGTACCACCAACGGTATTACAGCGTTGCAAATGGACATCAAAATCCAGGGTATTACCAAAGAAATCATGCAGGTCGCGCTGGCACAAGCCAAAGAAGCACGCATGCATATTCTGGGTAAGATGCAAGAGGCTATGGGCGAAGCCAAGACCGAAGTGTCAAACTTTGCTCCACGCCTCTTTACCATGAAAATCAACCCGGACAAAATCCGTGATGTTATTGGCAAGGGCGGCGCAGTCATTCGTGCCCTTACTGAAGAAACCGGCACCCAAATCAATATTGAAGAAGACGGTACTATCACCATTGCGGCGGCTGACCCCACTAAGGCGGAAGAAGCCAAGCGCCGTATTGAGCAAATTACTGCAGAAGTTGAAATCGGTAAAGTCTATGAAGGCCCCATTACCAAACTGCTGGACTTTGGCGCACTGGTGAATCTGCTGCCTGGTAAAGACGGTCTGCTGCATATCAGCCAAATCGCCCATGAGCGTGTAGAAAAAGTTACCGACTATTTGTCCGAAGGTCAAATTGTGAAGGTCAAAGTTATGGAAACTGACGAAAAAGGCCGTATCAAGCTTTCCATGAAGGCTCTGATTGACCGTCCGGCACCTTCCTCAGACCATTCCTGATTCGACTGTACTTTTTTAATGGTTTGTTGGGTACATCTTTAGTTGTGACATTAGGTTTAGCATGAAGAAAAAGCTCATTGCCGGAAACTGGAAGATGAATGGCTCGTTAGAAGCCAACGCTTCCTTGGTTCGCTCAATTCAGGGGGGGCTTGATGCAGCCCAGTGTCATATTGCTATATGTGTACCGACACCTTATCTTGCACAGGTAAAAGACTTGATCGCAGGTGGAAATATCGAATTGGCATCTCAGGATGTATCAGCCCATGCTTATGGAGCTTATACGGGAGAAGTTTCGGCGCAGATGTTGCGCGAATTTGGTGTTCGTTACAGTTTAGTAGGCCATTCAGAGCGGCGTCAGTACCACGGTGAAACTGACGCAACGGTTGCTATCAAGGCGCAATGTGCGTTGGCTGCGGGTATAACCCCTATCGTATGTGTGGGGGAGACATTAGAGGAGCGCGAATCTGGGCGAACTGAGGACGTCGTGAGGCGTCAACTGGCTGCTGTGATACATGCCAATGGCCATTGTATCAGCGAGATTGTGGTGGCTTATGAGCCGGTTTGGGCAATTGGCACCGGTAGAACAGCTACTCCGGAACAGGCGCAACAGGTGCATGCCGTATTGCGTGCTCAGTTGCAAGCGGCAACGGTACACGCCGAGCGTGTGAGCATTCTGTATGGTGGTAGCATGAACGCTGCGAATGCTGAGCAACTATTGGCACAAGTGGACATTGATGGCGGCTTGGTGGGTGGAGCCTCATTAAAAGCGCAGGACTTTTTGGCCATTATTCATGCGGCGCGTTAAACGCAAGCGCCAATAAATTATTCAGGAGTTAGAAATGAGTGTAATAGTAACTATTATTTTGACCGTGCAAATGCTCTCTGCAGTTGCCATGATTGTTCTTATTTTGCTGCAGCATGGTAAGGGTGCCGATATGGGGGCAGCGTTTGGAAGCGGAGGGTCAGGTAGTTTGTTTGGCGCTAGTGGAAGTGCAAATTTCCTTTCGCGTACTACAGCGGTATTTGCTACAGTGTTTTTTGTGTGTACTTTAGCACTTGCCTATTTTGGTAACTTGCGAACTCCAAGCGCGGGAAGTGTGTTGGAGAATGCTGTCAACTCGGCGCCGGTAACTGTTACCCCTGCCACTGCTCCAGTAGCGCCTGCATCGGGAGCTTCCCAGATTCCTGCAAAGTAATTGACATGTAAATTGCCTTATTCCTCTCAGTAAAGAGGGAAATTCAGGGTAAAATTAGTTATTGTCTGCAAAGCTTAATCTTTAATGGTTCCTCATGCAATGCAAGGCAATACAAAGCCGCCGTCGTGGTGAAATTGGTAGACACGCTATCTTGAGGGGGTAGTGGCGAAAGCTGTGCGAGTTCGAGTCTCGCCGACGGCACCAAATAATTCGGCCCATCATTGTCTTGTCAAAGATGGGTCGTGCTAAGAATAATCAAGATGAGCCTCGATCCCTATCTGCCCGTCATATTGTTTATATTAGTCGGCATTGGCGTGGGTGTGGTGCCGCAGGTATTGGGATACATCTTGGGTCCCAATCGCCCAGATCCAGCAAAAAATTCCCCGTACGAGTGCGGTTTTGAAGCCTTTGATGATGCACGAATGAAGTTTGACGTGCGCTACTACCTTGTCGCAATTCTTTTCATTCTGTTTGATCTCGAAATTGCTTTCTTATTTCCATGGGCAGTTGCCCTAAAGGAAATCGGCCCATTAGGATTTTGGTCTGTAATGGTGTTTTTGGCTATTCTGGTCGTGGGTTTTATCTACGAGTGGAAAAAAGGCGCCTTGGATTGGGAGTAAAGCCATGATTGAAGGTGTGTTCAAAGAGGGTTTTGTTACCACTAGTTACGACTCGGTAATGAATTGGGCCAAAACAGGTTCAATATGGCCTATGACGTTTGGTTTGGCTTGTTGCGCAGTAGAAATGATGCATGCAGCAGCAGCCCGTTATGACATCAGTCGTTTTGGTTCCGAGGTGTTTCGTGCTAGTCCACGGCAGTCCGATTTGATGATTGTTGCAGGTACTTTATGCAACAAGATGGCGCCTGCTTTGCGTAAGGTTTATGACCAAATGTCTGAACCACGTTGGGTTATCAGTATGGGTTCCTGTGCCAATGGCGGTGGATACTACCACTACAGCTATTCTGTGGTGCGTGGATGCGATCGCATTGTGCCAGTGGATGTGTATGTTCCCGGTTGCCCTCCTACTGCAGAAGCGCTCATTTACGGAATTTTGCAGTTGCAGCAAAAAATTCGCCGCACTGAAACCATTGCCCGCGCTTAAGGAATTTTATGGTTTCATTTTCAGTTCGCCCCAAAGATCTACAAGCGGCAGTGGAAGCTGCCTTGGGCAATAAGGTTCAACGTATTGCCATCTCCTTAGAAGAAGTGTGCGTTTGGGTAAGATCAGAGGACTATTTGGCCGCTGCCCAGATTTTACGTGATGACTCTGCTTGCAAATTTGAGCAACTCATTGATTTGTGCGGAGTAGATTATTCCAGCTACAAAGACGGTGCTTACGAAGGTGCACGTTTTTGTGTTGTTCTTCACTTATTGTCAGTGAGTTTGAATCAACGATTGAGACTCAAAGTATATGCTCCAGACGATAGTTTTCCAATGCTCTCGTCCGTAACCCCCATTTGGAATTCTGCCAACTGGTTTGAGCGCGAGGCTTTTGACCTGTTTGGTATTGTCTTTGAAGGTCATAACGATTTGCGCCGAATTCTTACAGATTATGGATTTATCGGTCACCCATTCCGCAAAGACTTTCCAACTACGGGTCATGTGGAAATGCGTTTTGATGCCGAGCAGGCGCGTGTGGTGTATCAACCGGTCACCATTGAGGCGCGTGAAATTACCCCACGCATTATCCGTGAAGACAATTACGGAGGCCTGCACTAAGCAGAGGGATGTATGGCAGAAATAAAAAATTACACCCTCAACTTTGGTCCGCAGCATCCTGCAGCACACGGTGTGTTGCGTTTGGTGCTGGAGCTTGATGGGGAAGTTATTCAGCGAGCGGATCCGCATATTGGTTTGTTGCACCGTGCAACAGAAAAACTTGCTGAATCTAAAACCTACCTCCAAGCCTTGCCTTACATGGATCGTTTGGACTACGTGTCCATGATGTGCAACGAGCATGCTTACTGTTTGGCGTTAGAAAAATTACTGGGTATTAAAGTACCGTTGCGCGCGCAATACATTCGCGTCATGTTTGCTGAAATTACCCGCTTGCTTAACCATTTAATGTGGTTGGGTTCGCATGGTAACGATTGTGGT